>DATEIR010000117.1:0-12176 GCA_035278885.1 Gemmatimonadales bacterium
GACCCGCGCCGGGCCGTCGCTGGCGATCGCCGGCGCTCCCGCCGCGCCCAGCGTGGCGACGCCCCGGACCCCCGCGATGTCCGGCGCGGCCAGCAGCACGCCGCTTCCCCCTACGCTGGCGCCGAGGAGCAGGAGACGGGAGCCGTCGATGTAGTTCTGGGACACGCCCCAGCCGACGACCCGGAGGACGTCATTGGGAATGCGGGAGAATCCCACCTTGCCGGCGCTGGACCCGAAAGCCGCGCCGAAGGCGTCGAGCGTCACACCCTCGGGAGCATCGATCACCAGCGGCCCCTTGGGCGAGACGATGGACGCACCGTGGCCCCGAAGGTCGAATGCGAGCGCCGCGACGCCGAGGGCCAGCAGATCGGCCACCAGGGGAGACCAGCTGTCCCGGGTGGCCGGATACTGGTGCGCCAGAACGGCGAGGGGAAACCCCTGCCCCGCCGCACCCGGCGGATACGCGAGCGTACCCTTGAGCACCAGTCCGTCCCCCGCGGGAACGGACATTTCCAGCGGGGCGAGGCTCACGCCAGGCCGAGCTGACGGGTGAGACGACGCCAGTCCTCCGGCGTCACGACCCCCTCCTGGAATAAAGGAGTGAGGGTGGCGAGGATCTCGGCCCGGCTGCCGTCGATCCGCCGGTCCCGCAGCTCGCTGATCATCCGCGAGAACCGGTGCTCGTACTCGTCGGCCTGCAGCGTGCCGTCCTTCCGCTGGGCGCTGAGCTTCCGCAGCTCATCCGCGACGCGCGCCGGCGTCACGGGCTTGAGCGCCCCTCCCTGCTGATCAGCCGACATGTTGTCTCCCTCGCGAGTCGTGTATGGGTGCCGAGGCGGTCGCACCCTGCATTATGCCTTGGGCCCGCGCGCCGCGTCCAGGGTCGTGGTCGGCGTGGCCCCGCTCCAGGTCACGTCCGCCGTAGGGCCATAGGTCGGAGGCACTCGGTCCTCCAGCAGCCGAAGGCAGAGCCCCACCTGCGCCCGGTGATGCGCCGTGTGCAGAACCCGGCGCCAGAACACCCAGATCCGCTCTCGTCGGACGTCGAAAAAAGGCACCTCGGCGAGCCAGTACGATTCATCCCCCGCCGCCAGCGCGGGCAGGCGGGCGCGCGCCAGGTCCACCAGACGCTCGACGTAGGCCCTGACCGCGGGCGCCTCCCCTGCCGGCAGCAGCGACTCGACCGGCGGCTCGGCGAGCCCGATGAATTCGGCGAAGAAGCGGCGCTCCGAGAGAATCTGATGCGCCAGAATCTGGCGGATGGTGCTGCTCCGCCGATGCGGCGCGAAGTCGAGCTGGTCGTCACGAAGCTCGCTCCACACCGCGGCGGTCTTGTTGGTCTCGGAGACGTAGGTCTCCACCAGATGCCGCAGGAGCGGAATGGGAACGGCCGGCAGGTCGCCGGCGAGATAGGTGGCGGAATACTGCATGGCCATCGGGGTCCTCCGCGGGATGAGTCCCGGCCGGCGACGCCGGCACGTGCTCAATCCTAGCGGCGGATCAGTTGCGGAGGTAATCCACCCGGATGAGGACCCGATCGGGCTCCTCGGGCACCCGCTCCAGCTCGAGCCGGGCCAGGCCGCGATCCAGGCGCGCGCCGGCCTCGATCGTGGCGTCGGAGGCGAGCTCTGCCGTGGCGGCCAAGGTGGACCAGGCCGCCGGGGCGGGCTGGACCCGCGCGGTGACTTGCATCGTGCCAATGGACTGGGCAGCCACCGGGGCCGGACGCATGACTCCAGCCACTCCCGGAAGCGCCAGGAGCAGGGCGGCAACGAGGCCGGGAGGCGGGCCGCACCGATGACGAAGATTCATCCGATTCGGGATGATGCCGCGGAATTCGGAGTCGCGGAAGAGGGAGCGAGGGAAGGCTCGGCACCGGCACGCTTTAGGCGCCGGGCAGGTGCCCGGGGCGAGCCCGCTTTCGTCAATAGCTTTGACAGCTCGCGCGAACCACGATCGCTGAGACAGGATAATCGGCTGCGATGTCCCGGAGCCGGACGTGACCGTCTGAATTCGCGGCGGGCGCAAGCACTGGCACGCGCATTGCCCCTCCCCCGCCCCGCCGGGGAGCACCAACTCCCCAGAACGACTCGAAGCGGGACCAACCACTTCACGACCTCGGGGAGAGCAGATGCGCACCGCAACCGTACTTTCGGCGGCCCTGGCCGTCGGCCTGAGCCTCGGCGCTGGTGCGCTGCAGGCGCAGACCAACAGCGCCAACATCAACGCCACGGCGACCGTGCTCGCGGCCCTGACCGTGACCGGCGCGAACGACCTGCAGTTCGGCAACGTGACCCCGGGCGTGAACAAGACCGTGGCGATCGCCGACGCCGGCGCCGGCCGGTTCGACATCACCAAGGCGGCGAGCAGCGGCGTCGCGCTGTCCTTCACCCTGCCGGCCAACCTGACCTCGGGTGGGAACAATCTCCCGATCGGCAGCTGGACCGGCGGGTGGAACACGTCGGCTTCGCCGGCCGGCGCCACGACCTTCACGCCGAGCGCCTCGGCCACCAATACCACCGTCACCGCGGGCACCGCGATCTCGGTCTATGTCGGCGCGACGGTGTCGCCGGCCGTGGCCCAGGCCGCCGGCGCGTACACCGGCGTGGTGACCATGTCGGCCGTCTACTACTGAGCCGACGACTCTCTCGGGCCGCGTCGCGCCGGACGGGGGTGGTCTCGGCCTCCCTCGTCCGGCGCACGTACGACCGGCCCCGGGCACTTCTCTCATGCGAGTCTGGACCCTGGTCGCCTGTGGCGCGCTGCTGACCGCGGCAAGGCCCGCCGCGGCCCAGATCTCGGTCGCGGGGATCCGCGACCTGGCCTTCGGGCCGGTGATCGTCGGGATCCCGAGCACCGTGGCGCCGAGCGATGCGATCCGCAGTGGGCAATTCCGTTTCACCGCACCGGCCGGCGCACGGGTACGAGTCGATTTCGACCTGCCGAGCCAGCTGAGCGGCCCAGGCGGGGCCAAGCTGCCGATCAAGTTCGCCAAGACCGACGCCGTCGCCGTCGGCAACGCCGCCGGCAGCGTGCCGGTCGTGCTGGATCCGAATCCCAAGGCGAACCAGAAGTTCGACATGGGGGCCAACACGGCAGTGAACGTCTTTCTCGGCGGCACGGTGACCCCGGCCACGAATCAGGCTCCCGGCGGCTACGTCGCCACCATCGTCCTCACGGTGACCGTCCAGTGACTCGATCTCTCGTTGCCCTGCTGCTCGCCGCTCTTCCCGCGCCGCTCCTGGCGCAGGGCGTGCTCGTCGCGCCGCACGCGATCATCATCGACCACCGCACCCGGAGCGGCTCCCTCAGCCTCTATAACCCGGGCAACGAGCCCTCCGAGGTCACGCTCTCGACCTTCTACGGCTACCCGGTGACCGACTCGACCGGGGGCTTCGAGCTTCGCACGGTGGAGAACCCGGATTCGAGCGCGCCCTCCGCCGCGGGCTGGATCGAGGCGTTCCCCAAGCGGATGGTCCTGGCGCCCAAGGAGCGGCAGACGGTTCGCCTGCTGGCCCGCCCGCCGGCCTCCCTGGCCGACGGCGAGTACTGGGCCCG
Organism: Gemmatimonadales bacterium; assembly: GCA_035278885.1. GTDB lineage: Bacteria > Gemmatimonadota > Gemmatimonadetes > Gemmatimonadales > GWC2-71-9 > CAVVWJ01. The sequence continues at coordinate 3,559 of DATEIR010000117.1, forward strand.
CGTGGTCGTCTCGGCCAAGGGTGGCACCGTGCCCGTGAGCGGGCTCTCGGACAGCTCGGGCGTGAGCGTCGGCCTCAGCCTCGAGGTGCGGACCGTGCTGCCGCTGCAGTACCGGAAGGGCCGGGTGTCCACCGGCGTCCAGCTCACCGATGTCGCCGCGGCGGTGGAAGGAGACAGCCTGGCCCTCCGCCCCCATCTCACTCGCACCGGCAACGGCGCCTATCTGGGTACCGTCCGCGCGGTGCTCCGCGATTCCACCGGTCGGACGCTCGCCACGATCTCGAGTCCGCTCGCCGTGTACTACGAGATGACACCGAAGCTGACCGCGCCGCTGCCGGTCGCAGGGTTGCCCGCCGGCACCTACAAGGTCGAGGTCGAGGCGGCGGCCGAGCGCGCGGATATCGCCCCCGAGCTCATTCTCGCTTCCCCGCCCGTGCGCTCGTCGCTGGCGGTCCGGTTGCCGTGACACCTCGGGGCCCGCTGGCCGCGCTGGTGCTGGCCGCGACCCTCCTCGCGCCTCGCTTGGCGCACCCTCAGGAACCCGAACACGGCGCCGAGCCGGTGATCATGGAGCTCTCGGTCGGCCGGTACGGCAGTCGCACGGTCGAGGCGCTGCAGGTGGGACGCGACGTACTGCTGCCGCTCTCCGTCGTCGCCGAGCTGGCGGAAATTCGCTGCCGCCGGGTCCCGCCGGCGTCCGCCGAGCTGGTGATCGAGCCCGGCGCCCGGCGCGCGCTCTCCGATCCGGCCACCACCGACATCCGCTTCGGCGATACCACCCTGACGCTCACCCCGGCCGACCGGGTGATCCAGGCGGGCGAGCACTACCTGAGTACCCGCATCCTCGGCGCGCTCCTCCACACCAGCTTCGCGGTCAGCTGGAGCGACCTGAGCGTGACACTGCTGGACGCGGACAGCCTGCCGGTGGGCCGGCGCCGGACGCGAGATCGCGCGCTCGCCGCGCTCCGGGGCGGCCGGGGCGAGGCCACGCCCGACCTGGCGCTTGAATCGGAGCGGGTCCGCTGGGACGGGATGGTGCTGGACTACTCGGCCCTGATGCCCGCCACCGACCTGCTTGGCGGGGGCGCGTATTCCGCGAACCTTGGCCTCAACGTGTTCGGCGGCTCCTTCGAGGCCGCGCTCGCGACCGCCGGACCGGCCCGCGGCGGCCCGCCGCGTCTGGACGCCTCCTGGACCGGCGTCTGGCGCACCGGCCGATGGATCAGCCAGGCGCGGATCGGCGACGGGCTCGCCACCGGACCGCGGCCCCGAAGCGTGCGGGGGTTCTCACTGACCAACGCGCCCTACCTGCGCCAATCGTTCTTCGACGCCCTGCCGTTCGCCGGCGCGCTCGGCCCAGGCTGGCAGATCGAAGCGTACCGCGGCGGCCGGTTGCTCGCCCTGGATTCAGCCGACGCGCTGGGCCGCTTCTCGCTCGACCTGCCGGTGGAGTACGGCGAGAATCCGGTGGACTTCGTCGCCTACGGCCCGTTCGGCGAGGTCCGGGAATTCAACCGGACCTACCGGGTCGCGGGCGATGCGCTGCCGGCGAGCCGGTTCGAGTACGCCATGGCCGCGGGTCAGTGCCGGACCCCCGAATGCACCGCCAACGCCAACCTCGACCTCCGCTACGGCCTGAGCCGCCGCTGGAGCGTCCGCGGCGGCGTGGACCGCTTCTGGCGGGACACGCTTCCGGGGCTGTCGCATCCGTATCTCGGACTCTCCGGATCGCTGGGCAATGCCTGGGGTGTCAACCTGGAGGGGGTCGCGGACGCGGTGGTGCGGACCGGACTCCGCTACGAGCCGACCGACGCTCTCCGGCTCACGGCTGAATACGACGATTTCGCGACCGGCACCGTCGCGCCCCTCCTGACCCCGCTGGGCCGCCGGAACCAGTGGACCTTCACCGCCTTTGCCCGCCCGATTCCCCGGCGGGACGACCTGTACTTCGACGCCACGCTGGATCGGATCGCTGATGCCTTGGGCGGCAGCACCAGTGGACGGCTCGGTGCCTCGCTGTTCACCGCCCGGATGCGGATCTCACCGGCGGTTCGATTCACCCGCGCTCCGGCCCCGGTTGCCGCCGACGGGGCGCCGCGCACGGCGCTCTCGCTGGCCACCTTCTCCATGCCCTACCCCGAGCTGGGGCCGCTGCTGGGCGCCATCTCCACCAGAACGTCGTGGGAGGTAGACTTCGCCGGCCGGATCGCCGCCGCGGCCGGCTATCTCTCGCGCCCGCTCGGGCCGTCGCTCCGACTCGAGACCGGCGCGGGATGGACCCGCGGGGCGGGCACCACCTTCGCGCTGTACCTCTCGACCCAGATGCCGACGGTCCGCTCGACCACGACCGTCACCAGCGGAGCCTTCGGCAGCGGCATGACTCAGTTCGTCCAGGGGTCGCTGCTGTACGACCCCGCGAGCCGCGGCGTGGCGTTCACCAGCGGGCCGTCGGTGGAGCGCGCCGGGTTGAGCGGCCGGGTGTTCCTCGACCAGAACGGCGACGGCCGCTGGAACCCGGGGGAGACTCTCCTGGCCGGCGTGCGGCTCCGGGCCGGCTACGTCACCGCGGTGTCCGACTCGGCCGGACGTTACCGGGTGTGGGACCTGCCCTCCTTCGAGCCGGTCCTGGTGGCGGTGGACTCGGCCACCCTCGCCTCGCCGCTGTGGGTCCCTACCCATGGCTCGGTCAGCGTCGAGACCGGACCCAACCGGTTCCGCGAGCTCGACCTCCCGATTCTGCCCGGTGGCGTGATCGAAGGGAGAGTGCTGCGCGACACCCCCACCGGCCAGCAGCCGGTCGCGGGCGCGCGGCTGCTCCTCCGGCGTCGCGGCACGGACGAAGTGCGCGCACTCACCAGCTTCAGCGACGGGGCGTTCTACCTGATGGGGGTGAAGCCGGGCGAGTACGAGCTGCGCCTGGACCCGAGCGACCTGGAGCGCCTGGGACTCGGCGACACGGCGGTGCCGCTGACCATGCCCGCGGACCCCGACGGCGCGACGGTCGGCGGTCTGGAGGTGCGTCTCCGCTGAGCCTCAGGACCGGCCGACGCCGTGCCGCAGGCGAAAGGCCCGGGCCTTGGCCCGGCCGCCGCAGAGCTCCATGGAGCACCAGCGCCGGGTCCCTGGCTTGGAATCGTCGTAGAACGCGAAGCGGCAGGTCTCGTTGGCGCAGGACCGGTAACGCGAAGGATCGTCCCGGCCCAGCATCAGGGCGAGCGACGCCGCGACATCGGCATTGAGCCGATCCAGCGGGGCGCCGGTAGAGACCATCTCGGTGACGATCGCCCCGTCCTGCGACCGCAGGCTCACATGCCGGGGGTCCCGTGCCAGCTCGCGATTGAGCCGGCCGATCAGCCCCGGCGACGCGGGCTCTCCACCCCGCCATCGCCGCAATCCCTCCCGCAACACTTCACGGAACTCACGCAGCTCGGCGAGCTCGCCCTCCGCCCGCGGGCCGATGTCCCTGGCATACGGAACGCCGACCACGTCCGCCCAGACGGAGAGGTCTTCCGGAGAATCCAGCAGATCGATGGGAACGCCGTCGCGCGAGCTGACGGTATTGAGAAGGTCGATGACCAGACGGCCGCCGACCCGGACGAATCCCGCCGTCGAAGGGTCGTTCATGGTGCTCTCCCGCCCCGCCCTGTATACGATCAGCGCATCGGGTCCGATGCACGTTGATCAAACGTGGGCGGTGCCCGCGCGGACGTCAATACTCAGCCAAGCTCGCGCAGGTCCTCCGGGGTGAGGCGCACCTCCGCCGCGGCGATGTTCTCCTCGAGATGGGAGGTGCTCGAGGTGCCCGGGATGACCAGCATCGCCGGCGAGCGTGCCAGCAGCCAGGCGAGGGCCGCTTGATATAGCGTGACGTCGTGGCGCCGGGCCACCCGCGCCAGCGGGCCGCCTTCCTCGATATCGCCGGCGGACAGGGGGAACCAGGGAATGAACGCGAGCCCCTCGCGCTCGCTGTACTCCAGCACCGATTCCCACTTCCGGTCAGCCGCGTTGTAGAGGTTCTGGACGGAAACGACCGGGACGACCCGGCGAGCGGCGTCGATGTCCTCGACGCTCACCTCCGACAGGCCGATGTGGCGCACCAGACCCTCGCGCTGAAAGTCGCGGATGGCGTCGAACTGCTCAGCGGCTGGCACCTTGGGGTCGATGCGATGGAGCTGATAGAGATCGATCCGATCGAGGCGCAGCCGGCGGAGACTGCCGTGGAGCTGGCGGCGCAGGTGGTCGGGACGGCCGTTCATGACCCAGTCGTCGGGACCGGGGCGCTCGAGACCCCCCTTGGTGGCGATGACCAGGCCGTCGGGATACGGATGCAGCGCTTCGGCGATGATCTCTTCGGAGACGTCGGGTCCGTAGGAATCCGCGGTGTCGATGAAATCGACGCCGAGGTCGATGGCGCGGCGGAGGACGCGCACCGCTTCGGCCCGGTCGCGCGGCTCTCCCCAGATTCCCTTGCCGGTGAGCCGCATCGCCCCGAAGCCCATGCGGTTGACCGTGAGATCGCCGAGGCTGATGGTGCCCGCGCCGGCCGCGGGCACGGGGGTAGCGCTGCCGCTTCGTCTGCTCATGTTGAGCTCCTTGTCTTGAGCACGGCGGCCGGGGCCGCCGATCGCCGCAATCGGCGACTAGGCCCGGGTAACCGGGCGCACGATGCCAAAGTTTCCCGTGAGCGGTTATCACCGCGGTGAGAAACGACCAACGGGGCGCCGGTCGAAACCGGACACCCCGCTGGGGCACCACGCGGGCGAAGGTCGCGACGGCCGAAGCCGCCGAGGCTTCACTACCTACGGATGACCACGATCACCCGCACTCGCTGAAGCCGCACACGTGGCACTTCATGCAGCCCTCGGCGAACTCGAGCTGCGACCCGCAGTCGGGACAGGCCCCCGAGAGGGTCTCCTGCAGTCCCCCGAACACCATCTGCTCTCCACTCGGGCCACTCACCGGCTGCGCCACGATGGGCGCCGGCGCGGCCGCAGCCGCCGCCGCGCCCGGGAGCAGCTCCTGCTGGATCCCCTGCTGCTCCTGCATGTAGCGCTCGATGGCGATGCCGACGGCGTCCGGCACCGAGAGCACCTTGTTGGGGCCGAGTCCGATGGTCCGGTCGGAGCTGATGCCTCTGACCTGACGGTAGATCTCCTTGATCGGGATCCCCGACCGCAGCGCCAGGCTGATCAGCCGGCCGAGGGCCTCGACGTCGGCCATGAGGGCCCCGCCGGCCTTGCCCAGGCTCATGAACACCTCGAACGGCTGGCCGCGGTCGTCCTCGGTGATGGTCACGTACAGCGTGCCGAGTGGGGTCTCGAGGCGCCGGGTGGCTCCGCGCAGCAGCTCCGGACGGGAGCGCTTCTGCCGGCGCTGCAGGTTTTCGGCCTCGAGATCGTGCACCATCCGGCGGAGCCGCTCGTTCTCGGCCTCCAGCTCGGCGAGCTGCCCCTTGAGCTCGGGCACCTCGTTGGAGGCCACCGCCACGGCGTGCCCCCCTGAGGTCGCCTGCTCCTGCACCTTCTTGGCGGTAGTGCCGGTCGAGAGGACCTGCATGTCCCGGCTGCCGTCGCGGTACACGGTCACGCCCTTGCAGCCGAGTCGGTAGGCCAGCCGATAGATCTCCTCGACGTACGCCTCGGTGGCGTCGTAGGCGAAGTTGCAGGTCTTCGAGATGGCGCTGTCGTTGTACTCCTGGAACGCCGCCTGCATCCGGATGTGCCACTCCGGCTTGATGTGGTTGGCGGTGACGAACACCCGGCGCCACTTGGCCGGCACCTCGGTGAAGTCGATGTGCCCGGCCTCGGCGATCCGCCGCATCAGGTCGTCCGAGTACCAGCCCTCGCGCTTGGCGATGGCGACGAAGTCATCGTTGACGTCGGGCATGAGCACGCCGGCCTGGTTCCGCATGAAGGCGACGGCGAAGAGGGGCTCGATGCCCGAGCTGCAACCGGCGATGATCGAGATGGTGCCGGTGGGCGCCACCGTGGTGACGTTGCAGTTCCGGATCGGCCGCATGGGCCGGACCCGCTTGCCCTCGGCGTCGCGGGCGCAGGTCTCGTCGGGACCCCAGATGCTCTGCTTCCACTCGGGGAAGGTGCCCCGGATGCCGGCCAGCCGCTCGGACTCGGCCTTGGCCTCATCGTCCACGAACTGCTGCACCCGCCGCCCCAGCTCCACACCCTCGTCGGAGTCGTAGGGAATCCCCAGCTTGACGAAGAGGTCGGCCAGTCCCATCACCCCCAGACCGATCCGACGGATGGCCTGGGCCAGATCGGTGATCTCGGAGAGTGGATACTGGTTGGCGTCGATGACGTTCTCGAGGAAGTGGGTCGCGAGATGGATGGTCTTGCGCAGCCGGTCCCAGTCGATCTCGCCCTTCTCGACGAAGGCGCCCAGGTTGATCGACCCGAGGTTGCAGACGTCGTACGGCAGGAGGGGCTGCTCACCACAGGGGTTCGTGGCCTCGTACGCGCCCAGGTGGGGCACCGGGTTGTAGTGGTTGGCCCGATCGATGAAGAAGACGCCCGGCTCGCCGGTCTTCCAGGCGCCGTGGATGATCCGGTTCCAGACCTCGCGGGCGTTCAGCTGGCCGGTGACCTTGCCGGTCTTGGGATGGATCAGGTCGTAGTCCGCGCCCGCCTCGACCGCCGCCATGAACTCGTCGGTGACCGCGACCGAGATGTTGAAGTTCGTGATCTTGGTCGTGTCGTCCTTGCAGGTGATGAACTCCATGATGTCGGGATGGTCCACCCGGAGGATGCCCATGTTGGCGCCCCGCCGGGTCCCACCCTGCTTCACCACGTCGGTGGAGGCATCGAACAGGCTCATGAACGAGACCGGGCCGGAGGCCACGCCCATGGTGGAGCGAACGATGTCGTTCTTGGGCCGCAGCCGGGAGAAGCTGAACCCGGTGCCGCCGCCGCTCTGGTGCACCAGGGCCATGGCCCGAAGGGTGTCGTAGATGCCGCTCTTCCCGTTGGAGAGGGCATCCTCGACCGGGAGCACGAAGCAGGCGGAGAGCTGCCCCAGGGGCCGGCCGGCGTTCATCAGGGTGGGAGAGTTCGGCATGAAGAGACGGTCGGCCATCATCCCGTAGAACGCCTTCGCCGTCGCCTCCACCTCGGAGCCGGTCGCGCCATACTGGCGGTCCGGCTCGGCGATGGTCGTGGCCACCCGCCAGAACAGGTCGCGCGGTGTCTCCACCGGCTTCCCGTGGTCGTCCTTGATCAGGTACCGCTTTTCAAGGACGGTGGTGGCGTTGGGCGACAAGCGAACGGCGTCCCTTGGCGTGGACGATGGCATAGACTACTCCCCGCTTGCGAAATGGAAGAGAAGAGACCCCTCGTGTTGCGGCACCGACGGCGACAGCGGATGGCCAAGCTAGGCCAACGCGCGAAGGGGCACAATAGCGCGAAAAACCCGCACAGCTACGTGCAATCTTCCTTCCCACATCACAAAAATAACCTGGGTTGACGCTGTGGAAAACGTGGAAAGCTGTGGGTAGTTCGCGCGTCAGTCTGCGGTAGGCGAAATCAGCGGGTAACGGCCGGCGCGATGCGCCCGCGCCTGCATCACATAGTGGCTCCAGGTGCCCTCGATCCGGCGCCGCAGCGCGTCATCTACCGGACGGACGATCCGGCCGGGCACGCCCATGACCAGCGAGCCGGGCGGCACCCGCATGCCTTCGGGGATGACCGCGCCCGCCGCGACCACGCTGCCCTCCCCGATCACCACGCCGTTGAGCAGCGTGCTTCCCATGCCGATCAGGCAGTTCGGCTCGACGGTGCATCCGTGCAGGATCGCTCGGTGCCCGACGCCCACCCGCTCGCCCACGATGCACGGGATGCCCTCATCCACGTGCACGATGGTGCCGTCCTGCAGGTTGCTCTCGGCGCCGACGACGATCGGGGCCATGTCTCCGCGCAGGACCGTCCCGTACCAGACGCTGGCGTCCGGGCCGAGGGTCACGTCGCCCATGACGGCGGCGGTGCGCGCGACGTAGGCGGTGGGGTGGATGCGGGGCCGAGCGCCGGAGTCGGCGCTCACGGCTTCTGCTGCGGCGGGAACAGCATCTGGGTCCAGGCCTCGACCGGCGCGCCGTCCTTGAGGGCCGGGTGCCAGGTCACGGTCCAGACGAAGTCGCGGACCGCCCGCTCGAAGTCCGCGTTGTCCGAGGAGCGCAGGCGCTGCACGTCCACCGTCCGGCCCTCGGCGGACACCTTGACCCAGAGCAGCGACGGACGCGGCTCCCCTTCGACGCCGTCGGGAACCGGGACGAACGGAGGATTGACCGGCTTGGGCCGCTCGTCGAAGCAGCTTCCGTCGCTGTTGTAGCCGTTGCCGGGCTCGCAGCGGCCCGCCTTGGCCGGACGGGGTGTCGGCGCCGGAGCGCCGATCGGCTGGAGCTGCGGGGTGAGCTGCAGCGTATCGCCCGCGGTGATGGTGACGGTGTCGGTGAAGAAGTTGAAGCGCGGAGCCGAGACGGCGAGGGTGTGTGGCCCCGGCGAGAGCCGGGTGACCGGCTCCAGGGCGGGCCGCTCGTCGATCATGACGGTCGAGCCCCGGGGCAATCCGGTGAGGCGGAGAGCTCCGGAGTCACCCCGGGCCGCGCGGTC
>DATEIR010000118.1:0-7469 GCA_035278885.1 Gemmatimonadales bacterium
CAGGTCGGGCGACAGCACCTTGACCACGACGTCGCGCGCGAGCGTGGTGTCCCGGGCCAGGAAGACCCGCGACATGCCCCCGCCGCCGAGCTCCCGCCCGATGACGAACTCCGGCCCCAGCTGCGCCTGCAGCCGCTCGGCCAGTCCGGGTTCGTCGTCGGCCATCTACTCCGCCCTGAGGGCCACGACCGGATCGGCGCGGGTGGCGCGCCAGGCCGGCAGCAGCGCCGCGACGAAGCCCGCGAGCGCGAGCGTCGCGGTCGCGGCGAGCCACGCGCCGGCGTCCAGCGGACTCACGCCGTACAGCAGGCTCACCAGCAGCTTGGTCGCGGCCAGACTCCCCGCCAGGCCGATGGCGATGCCGATCGCGAGGAGGCGCACTGCCCGCCGGGTCACCAGGCGCAGGATGTCGGTCGCCGAGCTCCCCAGCGCGGCGCGGATGCCGAACTCGCGGGTCCGCTGGGCCACCGCGTAGCTCAGGACGCCGTAGATCCCCGCGACGGCGAGCGCCAGCGCCACCGCGCCGAAGGTGCCCAGCAGCGCGAGGTAGAAGCGCGGCCGTCCCAGGCTCTCGGATATCACGTCGGTCATCGGGCGCACGGCGGTGACCGCGCCCTGGGGATCCACCCCTCGTAACGCGGCGGTGACGGGCCCGGCCAGCGCGGCCGGATCGATCGGGCTCCCGGCACCCTCGCGGGTCCGTACCATGAGCGAGAACGACCACCAGCCCTCGCCGTCCTGGCGGAAGCTGTGATAGACCTCGGCGCGAGGGGCCTCGTACGGACCGGCGTTCCGGATGTCGGTCACCACCCCCACAATGGTGGCGAAGGTGGTGTCGTCGAGGTAGTAGCGCTTGCCGATCGGGGACGCCCCGGGGAAGTCGCGCAGCGCGAGCGTCCGATTGACCACCACGACCGCTGGGCTGCCCGCGCGCTCGCCGTCGCCCGCGTCGAGGAGCCTGCCGTCCAGCAGGTGCTGGCCCGTGACCCGGAAGAACTCCGGGGTCACGATCCGGTTCTCCACCAGCGGCTGCTCGGTGGGGTCGTCCGACCGGCCCTCGTACCGGATGTTGAAGTTCCAGCCCCAGCGATCGTACGGCAGCAGCGAGATCGCCGCGGCCTCCTCGACCCCGGTCACCTGCCGGACCGCCGCCAGCGCCGGCTCGAGGTACCGGCGCACGGCGGTCCCGGCGGGATAACCGTCGGGCGAGACCGTCGCCTGGAGGGTGAGGATCCGCTTCGGGTCGAACCCCGGCTCCTGCTCCAGCAGCGAGGCGAAGCCGCGCAGCACCAGTCCCGCGCCGATCAGCAGTACCAGCGAGAGGGCCACCTCCGCGACGACCAGCGCGCCGAGCAGCCGGTGATGGGCCCCGCCGGTCCCGCCTCCCCGACCCCCGCGGAGCGCGTCGAGCGGATCGGCCGCGGCGCCGCGCCACGCCGGCACCAGGCCCGCCAGCAGGGCGACCAGGATCGCCAGCCCCACGGCGAAGAACACGATCCGGATGTTGATCGCGAGCCCGGCGAGCTGGGGCAGACGCTGCGCCGCCATGTCGCCGATCGAGCGCACCCCCACCCAGGCGAGGACGATGCCGAGGCCGAGGCCGACGGTGGTGAGGACGGCGGTCTCCATCATCGCGGGCCGCATCACCTGGCCGCGGGTGCCGCCCAGCGCCGTGCGGATGGCGACCTCGCGGCCGCGCTGCACTCCCCGGGCCAGGAGCAGGCTGGCGACGTTCACCGCGGCGATCAGCAGCACGATCGCGGCGGCGGCGAAGATGAGAAGGAGCGGCGCCCGCACCGTGCGGGTCCCCTCGGTCTGGAGCGGGAGCACCCGCAGCGCCTGTCCCCGGAGATCGGGATGCTCGGCGACGATCGCGGCGAAGAGGCGGCCCAGCTCCGCCTGCGCGGCCGCCGGCGCGACGCCGTCGCGGAGTCGGCCCATCACGAGGAGAAAGTTGTTGTTTCGCCAGGTCCGCTCCTCCTCGCTGAAGCGCATCGGCACCCAGACCTGCGCCCGCGCCACCTGGGACCCGTGCGGCACGCCGAAGCGGCTGGGGAGGATCCCCACCACCGTGGTGGGGACGCCGTCGAGCCGGATGGTCCGGCCCACGATCGCCGGGTCGCCGCCGAACCGCTCCTGCCAGAACTCCGCGCTCAGCACCGCGACCGGCTCTCGGTCGAGGCCGTCGTCCTCCGGCAGGATCAGCCGCCCCCGGAGCGCGCTGACGCCAAGCATGGGAAAGAGGTTCCCGCTTGCCCGCTTGAGGTCCACCTGCGTCGCCTGGTTGGGCAGGGCCAGCAGGGCGGTGCCGAAGCCGATGGCCGCGAGCTGGGGCACGCTGCTGGAGAGGCGCGCGAGGTCGAGGTAGTTGAGCGGCGAGAAGGGGCCGTTGTCGAAGTGTGGCGTGCTCCGATAGACGGTGACGATCCGCTCGGGCGCCTTGAAGGGGAGGCGCTGGACCAGCGCCCGGTCCACCGCGCTGGAGATGGCGGCGGTCGAGCCGAGGCCCAATGCGATGCAGGCCACGGCGGAGAGCGCGATGACGGGGGAGCGCTGGAGACCGCGGAGCGCGCCGCGAATCTCGCTGAGGCCGAAGGGGCTCACGGGTGGTCCTCGGTCAGAGGGCGATGGGGTCGGTACCGCGGGAGACGCCGCGGATCGCTCGCTCTTGGACAGCCGGGACTGCCGAAAGGTTGGTCCTGCTACCGCCGCTCGGCGAGGAACTTCGCCAGCGTCTGCACCTCGTCGGGGCGCAACATCCGGGTGTAGGCCGGCATGTTTTCGCTGCCGTTGGTGATCCGGGTGACGATCTGGTCCTGGGTCATCCGGCCGCCCACCAGGGTGAGATCGGGACCGCGCTTGCCGCCGTACCCGCCGATGGCGTGGCAGAACTCGCATCCCTTGCTGTGGAAGAGGCGCGCGCCTTCGGCATCTTCCGGCGTGGCGTTCCCCAGCACCGAGGCCGGCAGCGGCTTGGCCGAGAAATCGGGGGACCATTCGGCCCGTTCCCCCGCATACCAGAATGCGGCGATGGTGGTCCAGATGAACACCACCAGCAGGGCGGCCCAGGGACGCCGCCGCACGCTCCGCTCGCCCCGGTTGAAGAACGGCACCAGCAGCAGGAAGGCACCGAACAGCAGGGGGCCAAGGATGATGATGGCGCTCTCCAGGTGCTCCGGCGCCATCGCCAGCACCGCGAAGTACCAGAGCAGGTACCAGTCCGGCCGGGGATAAGCCTGGAGGATGCTGGGATCGGGCGGCGAGCCGAGGGCCGGCGGACCCACCACGATCGCGAGCAGCACCACCGTCGCCACGGTCGCCGCGCCGAAGACCACGTCGCGCCAGGCGGCGTCGGGCCAGAACGGCACGCCCTCCCGCTGGAGCATCTCCTGGTACTTCTGCCGGTAGGTGGCGGGATCCACCGGCTGGCCGTCGCGCGGCCGCTCGCTGATGCCGTGCCGCAGCACCAGCATCAGGTGCAGGCCCACCAGGCCGAACACCAGCGCGGGGATGAAGAAGACGTGGAAGGCGAAGAACCGGCTGAGGGTGGCGCCGCCGATGGTGTCGCCGGCCAGGAGGAAGCGTGCCAGCTCGCCGCCGACCACCGGCATCCGCCCGGCCTGCGCGGCGCCCACGATCACCGACCAGACGGCGTTCTGGTCCCAGCGGAGCAGCTGGCCGGTGAAGGCCAGCGCCAGGGTCAGCAGCAGGAGCACGGCACCGGAGAACCAGCTGAGCTCCCGGGGAAACTTGTAGGCGGCCATCCAGTAGGTGCGGGAGACGTGGATCCCGATCAGCAGCACCATCGCCGAGGCGCCGAAGTAGTGCATCCCCCGGAGGAAGCGGCCCAGCAGCGCCTGCTCGGTGATGAAGCGCAGGCTGTCGTACGCCTGCCCGCTGGACGGGACGTAGGCCGTGGCCAGCGCGATGCCGGTCACCACCTGCAGCACGAAGGCGATGAAGGTCGCGCTCCCGAACACGTACCACCACCCCGTCCTCGGCGGGACCGGGTGCTCCAGCGCGTGGCGGAGCCAGGTGATGAGGCCGCTGCGGTCGTCCAGCCAGGCGAGAAGGCGACGCACCGGCCGGCTCAGGCGATGGGAATCGGACTGGTCTGGATCTCGACCTGCCCGTTGTTGACCCGCACGGGGTACTGCGGCAGCGGCCTGGGCGGCGGGCCGGCGGAGACGGTGCCGTCGGCGTAGTACACGCCGCCATGGCAGGGGCAGAGAAAGAGCCCGGCGTCCGCCACCCAGCGCACCGGACACCCCAGATGGGTGCAGTGGACCGAGTAGGCGGTGAAGTGGCTCTCGTCGTCGCGGCGGAGCCAGGCGGCAGTGCGGGCGGTGACCCCGGCCCAGGGCAGCGGCGACGCGTCCTCGAACACGACGTTGACCGTCTCGCCCACCCTGAACGCATCCACCCGCCCTACCGGACGCCACACTCTTGGCGTGCGCCGGGTAAGCGGCGAGAGCAGGAAGCCCACGACCGGCACACCCATCACCGCCGCGACCGCGGCGGAGAGTCCGATCGAGAGGCGGCTCAGGAAGCGGCGGCGCTCAGGGGTGGGCGGCGGGGGCGAGGCAGGCGGCGCAGGATCCATGTCGTCGCCAACATACGACGCGCCAGTGGCGGCAACAAGACGGCGGAGCGGTCTATCAGTCGGTGCGGTAGAGCAGGTGCGGTCGGCTCATGTGATGCACGTCACGCTCGCGCACCAGCGCCGCCTTCGCGAGTACCCGGCGGGAGCCCGCGTGGTCGGGCGCGACCAGCGCCACGACCGACGGGAGCCCGACCCACTCGCGCCCGATGGTGACGCAGGCACGCGCCGCCGTGGTGCCGAGACCCCGGCCCCAGAAGCGGGGCAGCAGCGCGTAGGCCAGCTCGACTTCCTCGGTGTGCTCCACCAGAATGTGCCGCAGGCCCGCCCGGCCGATGAGCGCGCCCGAATCGGGATCGCGCAGCACCCAGATGCCGAAGCCGTGCTCCACCCAGTGCTCCAGGTTTCGCTCCAGGTAGGCGTCCGTCTCCGCCGAGGTCCGGACCCCGCCCATGAAGGCCATGACCTCCGGGTCGCGGTCGATCCGGCGGAGGTGGGGTCGGTCCTGGGGGGTCAGGCGCTCCGCGACCAGCCCAGGCAGGGTGAAGATTTCCGGGGCCGGGATGGTCGGAAGGTCGAGCAGGGTTCTCAGGAGCGGGTCCTCGCCCCGGAGCTGTCAGCTAAGTTGCTTGGGGGCATCGTGTTGGGAGACTCGGCCCCGGTGGGCGGCGCGGGCCGCCGGGCCGGTTGGGCCGGAGTGTTTCGGATCATCAGGGCGCCATAGGCGGCTTCGAAGAGCGCGCGTCGGTCAGGGGCCATCGGTACTGCCTCGGTTCAAAGTGAAAGGCTCACAGTTTCCCACAGGTGCAAAGTCTGGCGCGGGGCTATCAAGCAGATCTCAAGAGGTGATCGGGCGCACGTTGCGCCCTCTCCAACTTCGCTTCAATATTGGGCTTTACCCTGTGCTTCCCGGGGCAACGATGTCGGCGACCCTCACCTGTCTGCGTTGTGGCGGCGATCTCGGTCCGGGGGACCGGTACTGCGCCCAATGCGGGACTGCCTGGGCGCCGTGCACGGTGTGCTCCCGGCCTCTGCTCGAGTCCGACCGCAGTTGTCCCGATTGCGGCGCGGCCGCCGCTCCCATTCTCCAACCCGATCCCGTGCCGGTCGCTCCCTCGCCCTGGGACGAGATGGTCGAGCGCCTGCGGCGCGCGACGGCCGGCGATTTCGAGATCGGCCCCGAGCTGGGACGCGGCGGGATGGCGGCGGTGTTCCTGGCCCACGATCTCGCGCTCGACCGCCAGGTCGCCATCAAGGTGATGTCGCCCGCGGTGCTGCTGGGTGACGGGATGACCGAGCGCTTCCGCCAGGAGGCGGTCACCATCGCCAAGCTGCACCACCCGCACATCGTCCCGGTGTACGCGGTGCGGCACGGCGAGGGACTCCACTACTTCGTGATGCGCTACGTGCGCGGCCGCTCGCTCGATCAGGTGATCCGCCGCGCCGGCCGGCTTCCCCTGCCCATCGTGCGCTCCATCCTGTGGCAGGTCGCCGCGGGACTCACCTACGCCCACCGCGCCGGCGTCGTCCATCGCGACGTCAAGCCCGCGAACATCCTCATCGACGAGGACGGCGACGCCGTCGTCACCGACTTCGGCATCGCCAAGGCCGCGGAGCGGCCGAGCCAGACCCTGAGCGGCGCGCTGGTGGGGACGCCGGCCTACATGAGCCCGGAGCAGTGCCGGGGTGGGGAAGTCTCCTGGGCCTCCGACCAGTACGCGCTCGGCGCGGTGGCGTACGAGATGATCACCGGCTCGCCGCCGTTCGAGGGCTCGACCTTCACGGTGATGCAGGCCCACGTGGAGCGCGCGCCCCGGCCGCCGGCGGAGCTTCGGGGCGAGTGCGACCCCGACCTCGAGGCCGCGATCCTTCGCATGCTGGCCAAGGAGCGCGCCGCCCGCTTCCCCAAGATGGCCGACGCCATGGCCGCGCTCGGCGCCGCCCCCCTGGCCGACGGCGATCCGCTGCGCGACGAGCTCAGCCGGCTGGTCGCGCCGGGCGACCCGGCCGACGCACAGGCCGACCCCCCCGCGATCTCCGCCGCCGGACGAAGCCGCAGCTCCGGGCGGTGGAGCATGTCGGGACGCTCGGTCGGCGGGATCTCCATCCTTCCGGCCCCGGCCGGGCTCGAGGCCGGCGACAGCTTCATGCTGGTCGCGGTGATCCGGGGGCAGCAAGGCACCCGCCTGCCGCCCCGCGCCGTCGAGTGGTCGTCCGACAATCCCGCGGTGCTGCGGGTGGATCCCGGCGGCACGACCGCGACCGCCGTCGCGCCCGGCACCGCCACGCTCAGCGCCAGCAGCAAGGGGGTCTCCGCCCGCCACCGGGTGGAGGTTTCGGCCCCGCGCGCCGACGAGATCGACATCGCGCCGGCGGACGAGCCGCTGCGCGTGGGTGACGAGATCCGCCTCGAGGCCACCGCCCGGGACAAGCGTGGCTGGCCGGTCCAGCGGGCCATCACCTGGCGCTCGGACGATCCCTCCGTCGCCGAGGTGACGCCGCACGGCTCGATCGCGGGCCACGCGCCGGGCACGGTGCGGCTCACCTGCTATCTCGACGACGCGGAAGCGAGCATCGTGCTGCCGGTGCTGCCCCCCAAGGTGGCGGTGGTGGTCCTGGGCGAGGCGCCGGGTACGGTCGCGGTCGGCGGCACCTTCCTGCTCACCGCGACCGCGCTCGACCGGCGCAACCAGCCGCTGGTGC
This sequence comes from Gemmatimonadales bacterium, assembly GCA_035278885.1. Taxonomy (GTDB): domain Bacteria; phylum Gemmatimonadota; class Gemmatimonadetes; order Gemmatimonadales; family GWC2-71-9; genus CAVVWJ01. The sequence goes on from DATEIR010000118.1 coordinate 7,304, forward strand.
GCCGCGGCATTCTCTGGACTTCGAGCGACGGAGCGATCGCGGTCGTGACCGCCGAGGGCTGGGTGGCGGCGCTGCGTCCCGGCACGGTGGTGCTGACGGCGAGCTGCGAGGGCGCGAGCGCCTCGGTGCACGTATCGGTGGCCGCGCGCGCCGCCGTCGCGCCGCC
>DATEIR010000119.1:0-34861 GCA_035278885.1 Gemmatimonadales bacterium
GCCCGGGCGTCCGCCGCCCGCACCGCTGGCAGCGGCAACGGCAAGGCCGCGGACCGGCGCCGCGCGGAACGCCGTCGCGGCGCCGACGGTGACGGCGCCGCCAACGTGGTTCGCGTGGATTTCCGCCGGCTGGACACGCTGCTCGAGGTGCTGGGCGAGGGGCTGATCGAGCAGGCCGCGGTGGCCGAAGCGTTCCGCCGCGTGGCGCGGCGCGCCGGCGCCACGCCGGGCGTGCCCGATCTGGACCGGGCGATCCTGGCGTTGGAAAAGACGATGAAGCGGCTGGAAGCGGTCGTGATGGAGACGCGGCTGCTCCCCATTTCCAGCGTGTTCGGGCGCTTCCCCCGGCTGCTTCGCGGCGTGGCAGAGGGGGTGGGCAAGCGAGTGCGCCTGGAGACGACCGGAGGGGACACGGCGCTGGACAAGGCGGTGCTCGACCGGTTGAGCGAGCCGTTGCTGCATCTGCTCACCAACGCCGTCGTGCACGGCATCGAGACACCGGCCGAGCGGCGGGCCGTCGGGAAGCCGGAAGAGGGTGTGCTGCGCCTGGGCGCCGCGTCGCGCTCCGGGCGGGTGGCGATCGAGCTGTCCGACGACGGCCGGGGCCTGGACGAAGCCAGGATCCTGGCTCGCGCCGAGGAGCTGGGGCTGACGACCGCGGGTGAGGAGACCGATCCCCACGCGCTGATTTTCCAGCCCGGCTTCTCGACCGCGGATCGGGTGTCGGAGCTGGCGGGTCGGGGCGTAGGGCTCGACGTCGTGGCCGCGACGGTCCGTGCGCTCGGCGGCACCATCGCGGTGCGCTCCCGTCGGGGCCAGGGCAGCGCGTTCCTGCTCGACATTCCGCTGACGCTGGCCATCGTGCGGTCGCTGATCGTGGAGGTGGACCAGGAGCGGTACGCCGTTCCGATCGCCCAGGTGGCCGCGACGGTCCGGGCCGAGCCGCAGGCGCTGCACGAGATCAACCACCGCGGGGTGGCACTCTGGCGCGGCGGGCTGATCCAGGTGACCGACGGGGGCGCGCTCCTGGGCACTGGGGCCCGCTCCGAGCGCGGCCGGCGCTTCTACGTGGTGATCAGCTCCGGCGGGCGGCGGCGCGGCATCCTGGTGGACCGCCTGGTCGGGCATCAGGACGTCGTGGTGAAGGGCCTCGATCCGGCGCTGGGCCGGCCCGACGTCGTTTCCGGCACCACCATCCTGGGCGATGGCCGGGTGGCCTGCATTCTCGACCCGGTGCGGATTCTCGAGCAGCGGGTGTCGGCATGAGCGACGCGCTGCTTCGCTTCGCCGACGAGCTCGGCGCCGCCGGGCCTGCCGAGACCGTCGCCCCGGTGCCGGACCTGCACCTGGTCACCTTCACGCTCGACCGGGAAGCCTACGGTGTGCCGGTGCAGCGGGTGCGGGAGGTCATCCGGGTCGGCGAGATCACCCGGGTGCCCCAGGCGCCCGAGCACGTCCGTGGGGTGACCAACCTGCGCGGCCGGATCCTGCCGGTGGTCGAGCTCCGCACCCGGCTCGGACTCACCCCGGCCTCGCTCACGCCCAGGAGCCGGGTCGTGGTGACCGAAGCGCACGGACGGATCCTCGGCCTGCTGGTGGACGCGGTGCTCCAGGTGACCCGGATTCCGGCCGACACCGTGCAGCCGCCGCCCGACGACATCCGAACGCCGGAAGCCGACTGGCTCGCCGGCGTCGCCCGGCGGCCCGACCGGCTGCTGATCCTGCTGGATCTCGACGCGGTCCTGCTGCTCCAACGCTGACATCGAACCGGGGACACGAGAATGGCGGGTCGCCTCGAACAGACGCTCAAAGACTGGACCATCCGGCGGAAGATCCTGACCGGCTTCTGCGTGGTGCTCGGCTGCACCGGGCTCCTCGGGTGGCTCGCGCTGCGGGGACTCGACCGGATGAACGTCGCCTCCGCGCAGATCGTCCAGGGTGCCCTGCCTTCGGCGGCGGCCGACCAGATCTACGGCGACGCCCGCATGAGTCTGCTGGTGGTCATGCTGATGGCCGCGCTCCTCGGCGTGGGCATCGCGCTGCTGCTGGCGCGGTTGATCGCGGATCCGCTCACCAGCCTCGGCATGCTCGCCGAGCAGGTCTCCAAGGGCGACCTGACCGCCGACATCCGGAGCCAGTCGCGGGACGAGATCGGCTGGCTGGAGCACTCGATGCGGCAGATGGTGAAGAACCTGCGGGGCATCGTGGGGCAGATCTCCACCTCGTCCCGCACCGTCGCCACCAGCGCGGAGGAGATCTCGGCCAGTACCACCCAGATGGCGCGCGGCGCCGAGGCGCAGTCGAGCTCTACCGAGGAGACCTCCAGCACCATGGTGGAGATCGCCTCCCAGATGCAGCACCTGGCCCGGAACGCCGAGGCCCTCGCGGCCAACGTGGACCAGACCTCGGCCTCCATTCAGCAGATGAGCGTCACCCTCACCCAGACCGCGCAGAACGGGGAGGTGCTCCTGCGCTCGGTGGAAACCGCCACAGGCACCCTGGGCGAGATGATCGGGAGCGTGGGTGAGATCGCCGGCCGGATGCACACCGTGGACGAGGTGAGCCGCCGCTCGGTGAGCGAGACGCGGCAGAACGGCGAGCGGCTCCAGATCTCGATCACCACCATCGGCGAGCGGTCGGACGAGATCGGGAAGATCGTCAAGGTCATCGAGGAGATCGCCGATCAGACCAACCTCCTCGCCCTCAACGCCGCGATCGAGGCGGCGCGGGCCGGGGACGCGGGCAAGGGCTTCGCCGTGGTGGCCGACGAGGTGCGACGCCTGGCCGAGCGCTCGGTGCAGGCCACCCAGGAGATCGGCGGGGTGATCGAGTCGGTGCAGAAGGACACCCGCCATGCCGTGAGCCTGATGGAGCAGGTGCTCGCCGGAATCGTGGAATCCATCGGCAAGACGTCCACCCTCGTGGCCGAGGCTTCGCGCGCCGCGGACGCGCAGGCGTCCGATGCCCGCGAAGTGCTGCAGACGGTGAACCAGATGGAAGCGCTCGCCCGCCAGATCGCCGGCGCGGTGCGGGAGAACGCCTGCGGCGCCCAGGAGATCAGCGTCGCCGCGCAGAAGATGAACCACCTGACCCATCAGATGTCCGAGGCCGTGGGCGAGCAGAAGCGCGGCGGCGAGATGGTGGTGAAGGCGGTGGAGGCGATCGCCCTGGTGTCCCGGCAGAACCTCGCGGCGGTGGAGCAGATGAACGCCGCGGCCAAGAACCTGGCCAGCGAGTCCGACTCGCTGCGGACCCAGGTCGAGCAGTTCACGATCTAGGAGGCCGCGATGGCGCCCAACGGAACCCCGACCGTCGCGCAGCGGCTCGCCGCGCTGGACGCGCTCCCGGATGACCCGGCCCGCGAGCCGGCCATCCTGAGCGCGCTGGAGGACGAGTCGCCCGCGGTGCGGGAGCGGGCGATCCGCCTGGCGGCCCGCTACGTCGAGCCTGGCGTGCTGGGCGCCATGGTCGCGGATGGGGTGGACGCGGTGCGCCGCAACTCGGCGCTCGCCGCGCTGGAGTGCCAGGGACCCTACGCCGTGCCGCATCTCCAGGCCATGCTGAGCCTGGCCGACCACGACGTGGTGATGTTCGCGCTCCAGATCCTGGCTCGGATCGGCGATCCGGCGGCGGCTCCCGCGGTGCTGCCGCTGATCCGCCATCCCCAGCTCAACATCGCCCAGTCGGCCATCGAGGCGCTCGGCCGGCTCCGCAGCCGCGAGGCGGTCCCCGAGCTGCTGACGCTCCTGCGCGGGGAGCTCTGGCTCCAGCTCGCGGCGATCGACGCGCTGGGCGCCATCGGCGACCCGGTAGCCGTGGGTCCGCTGGTGGAGCTGGTCCCCGATTCCATCATGGCGGAGCCCGCGGTGCTGGCCCTGCAGCGCCTGGCCGACCCCGATTCGCTGGGACCGATGCTGGCGCGGTTCCGCCTGGTGCGCGAGCGGAACCTGCAGGACGCCCTGCTGCTCGCGATCGGGGTGGTGCTCGACCTGCACGCCGATCCCGAGCCGATCACCGCGGCCTGGGGCGAGGAGCTGCGGCTGGATCCGGCCGGTGCCGTCTCCAGCTACCTGCGGGTGGTGCTCACCACGCCGCCGTCCGGCGACGACCTCGACGCGGATGAGCGGTTCCGCGCGGCGGCCGCGCTGGTGGTGCGTGCCGACATCGCGCCCCTGGTGCCGGTTCTGCTCGCTCGCATTGGGGGCCCCGAGGCCCCGCACTGGGCCGAGTCGGTATTCCGGTCACGCCCCGAGCCGCTGCGCGCGAGTCTGGATCGGCTCCTGGCCGACGCCGACCCGCGGGTCCGGCGCGGAGCCCTGCTGGCGCTGGTGCCTACGTCCGAGGACGCGGCGCGTCTGCTGCCGATGCTCGACGATCCATCGGCGGAGGTGCGGGCCGCGGCGTGCCGGGCCCTGGCGCTCACCGGCAGCCCGGAAGCGTCGGCCCGACTGATCCCGCTGCTCAAGTCGGGCAACCCCGCCGAGCGCACCGCCGCGGTGGACGGGCTCGCACGCGGTCCGGAAGAGCTGCTGCCTTCGCTGAGCGCCTGTCTCGACCCCGGTACGCCCGAGGACGAGATGATCGCCGCCCTGAGCGTGCTCGGCGTGCGGCCCTATCCGCCGCTGGAGGAGCGTATCCTCGCCCTCGCGACCAACCGGAGCATGCCGCTCCGGCGGGCTGCGCTCCGGGCGGCCGCGCGGCTGCCCGGCGCGCGGGCGGAAGTGGTGCTGCTCCGGGCCCTGGCGGACCGGAACCAGCCGGTCCAGCTCGAGGCGCTCGAGCTGCTGGTCCGGCGGGGCGGCGACCGCACCGCGGTCACCCTCATGGCCCTGCTGGGCACCGGAGACTCGCTTCGCTACCACGTGATCCGGGCGCTGGGGCATCTGCAGGCCGGGGACGCGGTGAGCCGGCTGCACCGGCTGTATCCCACCTCGCCGCTGCATGAGCGGCTGGAGATCATCGAGGCGCTCACCCGGATCGGCGGACCGGAGCTGGCGGACTTCCTCCGCGGCCGACTGATGGAAGACGACGTCGAGATCCGGCGCCTGGCCGCGCGGGGACTGGCCGAGCTGGCCGACCCGGCCGACGCCCAGACCTTCCGCCGGCTGGCCCGCGACGCCGACTGGGGCATCCGGAACGAGGCGGCCCGCGGCCTGGCCTGGTCCGGCGCCGCCGACGGCCGCGAAGCGCTGCTCACGCTGGCGCGCGACGTCGAGCCGGTGGTCGCACGTACCGCGCGGCAGTCGCTCGATCAGCTGGCCGGCCGCGCCGAGCCGGCGAGGCAGGTGCGGCGGACGGCATGACCCGGGTCGAGCCGGCCGAGTGGAAGCTGGTCACCGATCTGATCGAGGAGCGGTTCGGCCTGATCTTCGACGGGGTGCGCGGGGAGATCCTGCAGTCCCGGCTGCAGCCCCGGCTGCGCGCCCATCGGCTCGATTCACTGCGCTCGTACTACCACTTCCTCCGCTACCATCCCGACGGCGAGGCCGAGCTGGCCCAGCTCGGCGGCCGCCTCACCAACAACGAGACCTACTTCTTCCGCGAGCCCCATCATTTCGAGCTCCTCACCGCTCGGCTGGTGCCCGAGCGGCGGCCCGAGCTCGAGCGGCGGCCGCTCCGGATCCTCTCGGCGGGCTGCTCCTCCGGCGAAGAGGCCTACTCGATCGTGATCTCGCTGCAGAACGCCGGGTTCGAGCTGACCGGACCGGCGTGGGAAGTCGATGGGTGCGATCTCAATCCGGACCGCATCGCCCAGGCCCGCGAGGGTCTGTACGAGGGCGGCTCGCTCCGGGTGTGCGACGAGGGCTCGCGCCAGCGCTATTTCCGGGAGGCGGGCGGACGCTGGCGGCTGCGCGACCGGCACCGCAAGGGCACCCGCTTCTTCGAAGCCAACCTGCGCGCGCCCGGCGGCACCCTCGGCTGGGCCGTCTACGACGTGATCTTCTGCCGCAACATGCTGATCTACTTCGGAGAGCGGGCCTTCGCGGCCCTCATCGAGCTCTTCGGCCGCTCGCTCCGGCCCGGCGGCTACCTGCTCCTGGGACATTCCGAATCGCTGCTCGACCGGGCGACCGAGTTCGAGCCGGTGACCGCGGCGGGCGGCGTGGTCTATCGCAAGCGGGCCGCCGCATGAGCCGGCGCGTCTTCGTGGTGGACGATTCGGCCTTCGTGCGCCGCGCCCTGACCCGCATCCTCGACCGCGCCACGGGGTATCACGTGGTGGGCGAGGCGGCCGACGCGGTCGAGGCACTGGAGCGGATCCCGTCGCTCGATCCGGATCTCGTCACCCTCGACGTCGCGATGCCGGGAATGGACGGCCTGCAACTGCTCCGCGCCCTGCTGCGCTGGAACCCCAGGCTCCGGGTGCTCATGCTCTCGGCTCACACCCGGCAGGGCGCGGCCGCCACGGTGGAGGCGCTCGCCGCCGGCGCGGTGGATTTCATCGACAAGTCCAGCTTCAACGTGATGGACCTGGAGAGCCTCCGGCGGGAGGTGCTGGAGAAGATGGATGCCTGCGCCCGGCGTGCCCCGCCCGCGCGCGAGGCGCGCACGCCCGGCGTACTCGATCCCTCCGGCGCGGCGCACTGCGCGCTTTGCGTGATCGGCGCGAGCACCGGCGGGCCGGCCGCGCTGCAGCGGCTGCTGGAGCCGATGGCCTCCACCTTTCCGCTGCCGATCGTGGTGGTGCAGCACATGCCCGTCGGGTTCACCCGGCCGTTCGCCGACCGGCTCCGAGGGCTCTGCCGTCTGGACGTGGCCGAGGCAATGGAGGGCGAGCGGCTCTCGCCGGGGAAGGTGCGAATCGCTCCGGCGGGTGTGCATCTCCGGATCACCGGCAACCTCGCCCTGGTGCTCTCGCCCGAGCCGGCCGGCGCGCGGCATGTGCCCAGCATCGACCTCACCATGAAATCGGCCGAGCGAGCCCGGCCGGGGCGGGTGCTGGGGATCCTGTTGACGGGGATGGGCGAGGACGGCGCGGAAGGGATGCAGGCGATCCGGGCGGGTGGCGGCCTCACGATCGCGGAGAGCGAGGCGAGCTGCGTGGTGTACGGGATGCCGCGGGCCGCCTGGGAACGTGGGGGCGCGACGGCCCTCCTGCCGCTCCCGGAGATCGCGGGGTTCCTGACCCGGCTTACAGCAGCGTTCCCCGCAGGAGCAGCAGCGCCACGCTGAAGTAGATCACCAGGCCGGTGACGTCCACCAGCGTCGCCACGAACGGCGCCGAGGCGCTGGCCGGGTCGAACCCCACCCGCCGCAGCACGAAGGGCAGCATCGAGCCGGCGAAGGAGCCGAACAGCACGACGCCCACCAGCGAGAATGCCACCGTCGAGGCGATCAGCAGGGGATGGGCGCCGTAGTCGTACCAGCCGAGCCGCTGCCAGAGCACGATCCGCAGGAATCCGATCGCCCCCAGGATGACGCCGAGGGCGAGACCGGCCAGGATCTCGCGGGTCGCCACCCGCCACCAGTCTCTGAGCCGCACCTCCTGCAGCGCCATCGCCCGGATGATGAGCGAGGTGGCCTGGGAGCCCGAATTCCCGCCCGAGCTGATGATGAGCGGAATGAACAGCGCCAGCACCACCGCCCGGCCGATCTCGTGCTCGAAGTGGCCCATTGCGGCGGCGGTGAACATCTCGCCGAGGAAGAGCGCGGAGAGCCAGCCGGCGCGCTTGCGGACCATCTGGCCCAGACCGATCTGCAGGTAGGGCTCGTCCACCGCGGCCATGCCGCCGAACTTCTGCACGTCTTCGGACAGCTCGCTGATCAGGGCGTCGATCACGTCGTCCACGGTGACGATGCCCAGCACGCGGCCGCCGTCGTCCAGCACCGGGATGGCGAGCAGGTTGTACTTGGAGATCAATCGCGCCACGTCCTCCCGGTCCACCAGCGGTCCCACGCTGATCGGCCGGCGTCCCACCGCCAGGGTGTCCACCCGGCGGCCCGCGTCGGCCAGCATGATCTCGCGGAGCGACACCACGGTGACCAGGCGCTGGTCCCGTGGGTTCAGCACGTAGATCGCGTAGACCGTCTCCTTGGCTCGTCCCACCTCGCTCACGTGGCGCCGGACCTGGTCCACCGTCCAGGTGGCGGGCACGCCCACGAATTCCGTGGTCATGAGCCCGCCAGCGCTGGTCGGCGGGTAGGCCAGCAGCAGCCTGAGCGCCTCCCGCGTCGGCGCCTCGAGCACGTGGAACAGGCGGGCGCGGTCGGCCTCCTTGAGCGTACGGAAGAGGTCGACCTGCTGGTCCGAGGCCAGCGCCTCGATCAGCGGGATGGCGCGGCTCTCGTCGAGGAGCTCGAAGATATCGCCGCGCCGGTCCAGCTCCGGCTCGTCCAGCAGCTGCACGGCGAGGTCGAACGGCAGGGCCGCCACCACCCGCGCCGCCCCGGCCACCGGCAGCTGGTTCAGCGCCTCGGCCACGTCGGCCGGGCGGAGGTTTTCGACGGCGGCGAGGAGGTCCTCCTCGTCGCCGGCGAGGAGATAGAGCAGCTCGGGGGAAGGCGGGCTCGGGAGGGCGGTCACGGAGGCCCCCTTAGATGGCGACGGACTCCTGGATCCAGCGGAGGTACGCGGGGTCGCCGTCGGCGACGTCCTGGGCGACGATTTCCGGCACGTCGTAAGGATGGAGCTCGCGGATCCGGGCGATCAGGGCCGGGAGCCGCTCGACCGTGGTCTTGAGCCGACAGCTCCATTCCGTGGCGGTTTCCACCGCGCCCTGCCAGCGGTAGGTGCTCTGGAACGGGCCGTCCACGTGGGCGCAGGCCGCGAGGCGCTCAGTGACCGCGACGCCGGCGATCCCGTCCGCCGTGCTCCGGTCGGGGACCGAGGTGCTGACCTGAACGCACCCGGTCGGGGCTGACATTCCGGAGGCGGCTATATTCGGCGTTACCGGGAGGCCGGGGCACCCAGTCCGGGGGTCTCGGCCGGCTTCTTCCCGTCGGCGAGCGGCACGATACCGACCCGCCATCCGCTCTTGAACCCAACGGTCAACCGATGTCCCACAGGATCGGCGTCGACGTCTGCGACGTCCGGGAGTCCTCGGGCATAGGAGACGGCGGAGTCGGTGCCTGCTGGGCCGACTTCGGCCAGCCGCCGTCCGATCGCAACGGCTTCGGCCTGCTCCTTGCCATAGCGGGCGTACTGGTCGGCCGGCACCGAGCCGTCCACAGAGGAGATTCGGGAGTAGAGATCGTAGTTGCGGCAGGACGGCGCCGCCAACAGGACCAGCAGCACACCGACGCGTCGGATCATCGGCACGGCCTCATCAGGTGGATTTCCACAGACGACACGCCCGAAGGTAATACGCCGACGGGATTTGCCATACCCGCACCAGCCTAAGGAACGCCATGCCGATCGCCCCGCTGCGCGCCGCCCCGGTCCGGTCCCGGGGGCTGTGCTGCCTCTTCGCCCTGACGACCGTTTGCCCCGGAGGTCTCGCCGCCCAGGCGCTCCACTCCGAAGCGGCCGACTCGGCTCCGCGGGCGACCTCGATCCATTGGTGGCAGGGCGCCGCCGTCCTCGGCGGAGTGTCCGGCCTCATGCTGCTCGACGGCACTGTCCGGCAGGATGCGCAGGCCCACCGGACCCCGGCCGGCGACCGGTTTGCCGAAACGGTGCGCCATTTTGGCCAGCCCGAGGTCTACGGCACTGTCACCGCGGGAATCCTGACGGCAGGGCTGGTGACTCACAATCCCCACCTGATCCGGACCGGGACCCGGGTCGCCGGAGCCCTGGTGGTCGCGGCCGGCGTGAGCAACGGCCTGAAGATGGTCGCGGGCCGGGGGCGACCCGACAATCCATTCCTCGATAACGATCCGGACGACTTCGGGCTGTTCAGCGGTCACGCGTCCTGGCCATCGGGGCACACCTCCATGGCCTTCGCCTTCGCCACCGCCCTGGGCGACGAGCTGCACCAGCCGGTGGCGCGCTACGGCCTGCTCGCCGCGGCGACGGCGGTGGGCTGGTCCCGCATCAACGACAACCGGCACTGGCTGAGCGACGTGGCCGCCGGCGCCGTCGTCGGGATCACCTCGGCTAAGTTCGCTTCGGGGCGGTGGCGGGTATTCGGGATCCGGGCGCCCTCGATCATGACCGGGCCCACCGGCGGAATGGGTCTCGGCTACCATGCGTCGTTCTAGCGTCCGCGCCTCCCCACTCCTGCTACCTTTCCGGCATCCTTTTTCCGGGTGCCTCAATGAGCGGTATCTCGAACATCCCCAACGCCGTCAACGAGCCGGTGCTGAGCTACGCCCCGGGCTCTCCCGAGCGCGCCACGCTCAAGGCCGCGCTCAAGAGCCAGGCGGCCCAGCAGGTGGACATTCCCGTGGCCGTCGGCGGGCAGGAGATCCGCAGCGGCGACACCCACGATGTCGTCTCGCCTCACTGTCACCAGCGGGTCCTCGCCAAGGTCCACCAGGCCGACATGGCGACGATCCAGGCGGCCGTCAAGTCGGCGGTCGAGGCCCAGCGCGACTGGGCCCACTGGCGCTTCGAGGACCGGGCCGCGGTCTTCCTCCGGGCCGCGGACCTGCTCGCGGGCGGCCGGCGCCAGCTGCTCAATGCGGCCACCATGCTGGGCCAGAGCAAGACCGCCTACCAGGCCGAGATCGACAGCGCCTGCGAGCTGATCGACTTCCTGCGGTTCAACGTCGCCTACGCCGAGCGGATCTATCAGGAGCAACCCTCGTCGGCGCCGGGCGCGTGGAACCGGATGGACCATCGTCCGCTCGAGGGGTTCGTCTACGCCATCACACCCTTCAATTTCACCGCGATCGGCGGGAATCTGCCGACCGCGCCCGCGCTCATGGGCAACACGGTGGTCTGGAAGCCGTCGGCCACCGCGGCGCTCAGCAACTGGCACTTCTTCCGTCTGCTGCAGGACGCGGGGCTGCCGCCCGGCGTCATCAACTTCGTCCCGGGTGACGCGATCGAGGTGAGTCGGGTCCTGCTGAACGATCCCGACTTCGCCGGAATCCACTTCACGGGGTCGACGGCGGTGTTCCAGAGTCTCTGGAAGACGATCGGCGAGAACATGGCGCGCTACCGCGGCTATCCCCGCATCGTGGGGGAGACCGGCGGGAAGGACTTCATCCTGGCCCACGCCAGCGCCGATCCCGAGGCCCTCGCGGTCGCGATGGTGCGCGGGGCCTACGAGTATCAGGGCCAGAAGTGCAGCGCGGCGTCCCGGGCATATATCCCCGACAACCTCTGGCCCGAGGTCCGCGACCGGGTCGTCGGCATGATCGGGCAGATCCGCATGGGCGACGTCGCCGACTTCCGCAACTTCATGGGCGCGGTCATCGACGCCCGCGCGTTCGCCCGGCTTCGGGGGCATCTCGAGCGGGCCAAGGGGCAGCCAGGTGTGAGCGTGCTCGCGGGGGGAGGCACGGACGACTCGGTGGGCTGGTTCGTGCAGCCGACGCTGATCCAGGCCGGCGACCCCGGCTACCAGCTCATGTGCGAGGAGCTGTTCGGCCCGGTCCTCACGACCTACGTGTACCCGGCGGCCAAGTGGAGCGAGACGCTTGCGCTGGTGGACCGGACCGGGCCGTACGCCCTCACCGGGGCCGTGTGGGCCCGCGATCGCTGCGCCCTGACCGAAGCCGACCGGGCGCTCCGGTTCGCGGCGGGCAACTACTACGTGAACGACAAGCCGACCGGCGCGGTCGTGGGTCAGCAGCCGTTCGGCGGGGCCCGCGCGAGCGGGACCAACGACAAGGCGGGGTCGATCCTCAACCTGCTGCGCTGGGTCTCGCCCCGGTCGATCAAGGAGACTTCGGTGCCGGCCACCGATTTCACCTACCCCTTCATGGCGGAGGCCTGAGCCGAGCCGCGGCCGCCGCCGCCTGTCTCCTTGCCGCGGCGGTGCCGGCGGGGCACCCGGTCCAGAGCGGGGACGCGCCGCGCTACCGCGCCGCTCAGCTCCAGTGCGCGCGGTTCGCCGAGAGGTCCCGGAGCGAGATCGTGACCAGCACGCCCCGCGTCTCGGGGGAGGGCGCGGCCGAGCGGGACGCCCTCTGGCAGCTTCGCGCGCGGGACAGCTCGGGGGCGGTGGCGCTGGAAGGCTGGTTCGACAGTCTCGCCCTCCGGCGCCGCACGCCGGGAGGCGAGCTGATTCCCGATACCGACGGCCTTATCGGCGGGCGGTATCGCGGCCGCCTCGACTCCACAGGGCACTACGAGCCCGAGGTCCGGCCGTTCATTCCCGACGAGGTTGCGGAGGTCGCCGACCTTTCCGCCGCGCTCGACGACCTCTTTCCTCCGCTGCCCCCCATCCCGCTCCGCCCGGGCGCGTCGTGGCAATCCGGCCACGTCACGATCGGACGGCTGGCCGATACGGTGGTGAGCGGCCGAACCCTCCTCCACTTCTCCCTCGACCTGCGGCGCAGCGCCACGGAGACCACCCCGCGGGGCGACACCGTGCCCGTCGCCATGGCGCAGACGACGACCGAACAGGGCACCGTGCTCTGGGATCCGCAAATCGGGCTGGTTGGTCGGCAGCGGGAGATTCTGGTGGAGACGTCGATTCCGGCAGCGGGCCGGATCCGGGCGCCGGTTCGCTCTCGCGTCGCCCAGCACGTCACCCTGACCCGGCTTCCACCCGCCGCCTGCTCGTAGGACGCGGCCGAACCGCTAAGCCGAGGCCGAGGCGGTGTCCTCTGCGCGGCGCGGACCGCGCGCGGTGAAGCGTTGCTCGGGATCGAACAGCAGGGTGCCCGCGGCGAAGCCCACCAGCGTGACCGCGACCACCACGGCGACATCGGTCGCGAGCGCGAGCTCTCCCGCCTGGCCGAACGCGTGCCGGAGCAGGTCCACCGCGTAGGTGACCGGATTGAGCCGCGCGAGCGCCCGCAGCGCCGCCGGCATCCCGCCCGTGGGATACAGCGCCCCGCTCAGGAAGAGGAGCGGAAAGAGGATCACGTTGATGATTCCGGCGAAGTTCTCCACCGACCGGAGCCGCGCGGCGACGAGAAGTCCGAGGGTGGCGCTCATGGCGGCGACCGCGGCGAGCACCCCCAGGGCGAGAAGCCAGCGCTCGTCGGTGATCGGCACGACGAGCGGCGCCACCGCGAGCACGATCCCGCCCTGGAGCAGGCCAACCAGGCTCGCGGCGAGCACCCGTCCCAGCAGCACCGCCGCCGGCCCGGCCGGACTCGCCAGCATCAGCCGCAGCATGCCGAACTCGCGATCGTACACCGTGGACACCGCGGTCAGCATCCCGCCGAACAGCGCGGCCATCACCACGACCCCGGGGAAGACGTAGGCCTGGTAGGGAATGCCACCCTCCAGCCGGGCGATGGCGTTGTATCCGGTGCCGACGAGGAGCAGCCACATGAACGGGCGCGCGACCCCGCCCAGGAGTCGGCTGGTCTGCCGGGTGGTGCGGGTGAGGTCCCGCGCCACGATGCCGTAGACGGCGCTCCATGCGCTCACGCCGGCACCGCCTCCGGCGCCTCGTCCGCGGTTCGCGTCGAGGCGAAGTAGACATCCTCCAGGCTCACCGGCCGGAGCGCGAAGCGGGTCACCTCCGGCGCGCCGCCGGCGAGCTCGACTACCGGCTCTCGCGGGCCTACCAAACCCACCCGATAGCCTCGGCCGGTCCGGAAGATCGTGCGCGCGGCGCCCAGGCCGCGGAGCGCGCGCGCCAGCCGCTCGGCGCCTGTGCCCTCGATGTCGGCCATCTCCTCACCCAGGGCGGCTCGGAGCCGGTCGGGCGCGTCCTGGGCCACGACCCGTCCCGCCGCCAGCAGGACCACCCGGTCCGCCGGCTCGGCCTCGGCCAGGTAGTGGGTCGAAAAGAGAATGGTGGTGCCGTGCTCCCGCCGCTCGCGATCCAGGATGCTCCAGATCATCTCGCGGTGCTCGGGATCGAGGCCGACGGTCGGCTCGTCGAGGATGAGGAGGTCGGGACGGTGCAGCGTGGCGCGGGCGATATCGACCAGCCGGCGCCAACCACCCGACAGCTCCCGAGCCGGCCGGGCGCTGTGTGGCCCGAGGCCGCCCCGTTCCATCGCATCGGCCACGGCCGCGCGTGCCAGCCGCCCGCCCATGCCCGAGAGCCGAGCCGCGAAGAGGAGGTTTTCCCGCACGGTAAGGAGCCCGTCGACGCTGGTCTCCTGGAACAGGAGGCCCAGTCGCCGCCGAACGGCCGCACGCTCACCGCCGATGTCGTGGCCGAAGATCCGCGCGCCGCCTCGGTGGGGAGCGAGCAGAGTCGCGAGCAGCAGCATGGCCGTCGTCTTGCCCGCGCCGTTGGGGCCGAGCACGCCGACGAGCGCGCCGCGGGGGACCAGCAGGTCCAGCGCGTCGAGCGCCCGGACCGGTCCGTAGTCCCGGCCGAGGTCCTCGCACGCGATGGCCGCCGGATCGGTCACGCCCGCTGCGGCTGGTTCGCCAGGACGCGGTAGCGGTATTCAACCTCGCCCGGCTCGGCCACCGCAGCGTCGATGAGGCCGCGGTCCGGGCTCAAGATGCAGACGGGGTCGGTGTTCTCGGCGGCGCCGGTGAGGGCGAACGCCTGGCAGCGGCAGCCCCCGAAGTCCACCGTCTTCCTGGGACAGGAGCGGCAGGGCTCGCGCATCCAGGCATCGCCGCGGAAGGCATTGAACCCGGGCGACTCCTGCCAGATCCACTCCAGCGAGTGATCCCGGGCGCTGGGCCAGGTCAGGGTGGTGATCTGGGTGGCGCCGTGGCACGGCAGCACCTTGCCGTCCGGCGCGACGACCAGGTACACCTTGCCCCAGCCGCCGTAGCACGCCTTGGGGTACTGCTCGAAGTAGTCCGGCAGGACGAAGAGGATCTGCATCTTGCCCCGATAGCGGGCCATCGCCTCCTGCGTGATCGCCTGCGCGCGGGTCACCTGATCGCGGGTCGGCATGAGCGCGGCCCGGTTCTCCAGCCCCCAGCCGTAGTACTGGGTGTTGGCCAGCTCCAGGCGATCAGCCCCCAGGCTCGCCGCCAGATCGATGATCTCGCCGATCCGGTCGAGGTTGGCGCGGTGGAGCACGACGTTGACCGTGAAGGCGAAACCCAGCTCGCGGACCAGGGCCGCGGCGGCGCGCTTCTGCTTGACCGAGCTCACGCCGGCGATCCGCTCGGCGGTCGTGCTGTCGGCGTCCTGGATCGAGATCTGCACGTGCTCGAGCCCGGCGGCGCGCAGCCGCTCGGCCCGCTGCCGGGTGAGGCCCAGACCGGACGTGACGAGCGTGCTGTAGAGTCCGAGACTCCGGGCGTGCGCCGCGAGCTCCTCGAGGTCCTTCCGCACCAGGGGCTCGCCGCCCGACAGGCCGAGCTGCAATACGCCCAGGGCGCGGGCCTCGGTGAACACCCGCTTCCAGTCGTCGGTGCCGAGCTCGGACTCGGCCCGGATGAGGTCGAGCGGGTTGGAGCAATAGGGACAGTGGAGCGGGCAGCGGTGGGTCAGCTCCGCGAGAAGCGTCGTCGGGCGGTCGCCAGTCATTGAATCAGCTCCCTTTCCGCCAGGCCCGAGAGATACTCGGTGACGTCGGCGGTGACGTCGGTCTGGTACCGCCGGCTCAGCTCGGCCGCGATCTCGGCCACGCTGCGGGTGCCGTCCACCAGCTGCAGGATGGCGAGGCCGGTGTCGTTGAGCAGCACGGCGCCCTCGGGATAGAGCAGCACCGGTCGCTGCCGGGCCGGATCGTAGTCGAGCCGGGCGAGGCGCCAGAGGCGGGGCACGGTGTCGAGCGCGAGCGCCACGCTCACTCCTCGCGGTACGCGTTGTGGATGGTGTCGATCATGGCCCAGAGCATCTCCAGCTTGAAGGCCAGGGCCTCGAACACCCGTTGCTGCCGCTCGGGCGTCACGGCCCACGACCGCACGATCCTCAAGCCGTGGCCTACGTCTCTGGGTGCCTGCACCAGCCGGCTCTTGAAGTAGTCCAGCGCCTCGGGCGGGATCCAGGGGTAGTGACGAGGAAACGCCTCGATCCGCTGCTGATGGATCTTGGGGGCGAACAGTTCGGTCAGCGACGACGCGCAGGCTTCCTGCCACGGCTTGGTGCGGCAGAAGGTCACGTACGACTCGCAGATGAGTCGGACGGCCGGCAGCACGTGCCGCTCGTCCTCCATCTCCTCCCTGGGCACGCCGAGCGCGATGCCAAGACGGATCCAGAGCTCGATCCCGCCGGTACCGGCCTGGGTGCCGTCGTGATCGATGATTCGGCCGATCCACTCCCGCCGGATCTCGGGGTCGGGGCAGTTGGAAAGGATCGCCGCATCCTTCCGCGGCACCACGCGCTGGTAGGCCAGGCGGTTCGCCACCCAGCCCTGGAACTGCCGGCGCGAGAGCCGGCCCTCGTACATGAGCTGGTGGAAGGGATGCTGCACGTAGTAGGAGCCGTGGAACGAGCGCAGCGCCGCCTCGAGCTCGTCGGGCCCGAGCGGCTGCTCGAGCGTCGGAATCGGGGGACGGGGCGGGGTGGCCAGCTCGGAAGGGGCGAGTGTCGTCATGGTCGGAAGCTAGAGCGTAAACCGCATGCCGTCGAAGCCCACCCGCAGACCGGCGGATTCTACCGCTGCCCGCTCGGAGCCGTCCTCGATCAGCATGGGGTTGGTGTTGTTGATATGGGTGTAGACCCGCTCCCGCGCCGGGAGTGCCGCCAGCCGAACGAGACTGCCGTCCGGCCCCGACACCGGCAGATGGTCCATCTGTCGCGCCGTGCGCTCCCCGATGCGGAGCCGGATCAGCTCGTCGTCGGTCCAGAAGGTCCCGTCGAACAGGACCAGATCCGCCCCGCCCAGCAGCTCGAGCAGCGCGTCATCCAGGCCGCCGCACCCCGGGACGAAGGCGCAGACACCTCCGGTGGCGTCGTCCCGCAGCAGGAGTCCCACGGTGTGACCGGCCGCCTCCTCGGTGGCGAAGCGGGGAGGCCCGGCCGGCACCGGAAAGCCGAGCACACTGATCCCGCTGGGACAGCCGTCGCGGTACAGGAGCGGCGCGGGCTCAGCCGATCCGAGCGTCCGGAGCTGCACCTGGGCGAAGGCCCGGGTGGTCGGGAGGATCCTGGAATCGGCCTCCAGGATCCGCTCGACCGCGTCGGTGGTCCAGAGCTGGAGGAACCGCGCCTCGCGCAGCAGCACGACGCCGAGCGTGTGGTCCAGCTCGGCGTCGGTGAGCACGACCCCTTCCACCGGGACGTGCCTGAGAGCGGAGTCCGGTGGGGCCGCATCGAACCGTTCGAGCTGCGCGTGGACGTCGGGGGACGCGTTGAGGAGGAACCAGCGCCGGCCGTCAGCGCTCACCGCGGCGGAGGACTGGCTCCGCCGCCGCGCGCGCGAGGGCTCCTGCCGGGCGACCCGGCACGAGGGGCACCAGCAGTTCCACTGGGGAAATCCGCCGCCGGCGGCGGTACCGAGGAGGACGATCTGCACTGAAAACAGCGAGGGGCCCGCTTTCGCGAGCCCCTCGGTTGTGGCGTTCTGCTTTAGAGCGTCGCGACGTAAGCGGTGACTTCCATCGTGACGGCCACGACCTCGGCCTCGGGCTTGGTCCACTTCATTGTAACCCTCCGGTAGTTGGAGTTCGGCGGGCCATGCGGCCCAGCATGCGGTGGGTGGATTCACCCAGCCGGACCCGCCAAGGGCCCGACGACGCCCGTGTTAATGCAGATGGTGTGCCGTTCGGCAGGCGAAGCGGACTCGGTGCTGGAACACGATGCGTCCGTGAAGCTTACGGGAGCCGGCCGGGCGATGCTCCTGGCCCGGCCAGTTTTCGCGGCTGGGTGAGGAGACCCAAGGTTGGGTGCTCTCACCCACCCCCTATCCCTGGATTCCGTACTTCTTCAGCCGGTAGCGCAGCGTGTCGCGGCTGATGCCGAGTCGCTGGGCGGCCCGGGTCTGGTTGCCGTCGGAATCCCGGAGTGCCCGCTCGATCAGGGTCCGCTCCCAGGACTCCAGGTCGGTCCCGGCGGGCGGGAGATTGTCCCCACCGCCGCGCCCGTCGGTCGCCACCGGCATCTCGACCGACGCCGCCGGGATCTCCAGCGAAAGATGCTCGCCGCCGAGCATGTCGCCCTGGCTCCAGAGGACCGCCCGCTCCACCACATGACTCAGCTCTCGCACGTTGCCGGGCCAGGGATACGCCAGCAGCAGCTCGCGCGCCTGGGAATCGAAGCCGCGGGCGGCCTTGCCGTACTTGGCGTTGAAGCGGCGCAGGAAGTGCTCGGCCAGGAAGAGGATGTCCTCGCCTCGCTCGCGCAGCGGCGGCAGCCGGAGAATGATGACCGCCAGGCGGAAATACAGATCGCGCCGGAAGCGCTCGCCCTGCGCGTCCTTCTCCAGGTCCCGGTTGGTGGCGGCCAGGATGCGTACGTCGATCCGCCGATCGCGGATGCCGCCGACCCGCCGGACGGTCCGCTCCTCCACCGCCTTGAGTAGCTTGCCCTGGAGCGACAGCTCGATGTCGCCCACCTCGTCGAGAAAGAGGAAGCCTCCCTCCGCCGCCTCGAAAAGACCGAGCTTGGACTCCTTGGCGTCGGTGAATGCGCCCCGCTCGTGGCCGAACAGCTCCGCCTCCATGAGCGAGGCGGGGAGCGCGGTGCAGTTGACCTCGATGAACGGGCGGGCGGAGCGCGGGCTGGAGGAGTGGATGGTGCGCGCGACGAGCCCCTTGCCGGTGCCGGTCTCCCCGACGATGAGCACGGGCGGCGTCTCCTCCAGCGAGGCGATCTGGCGGGCCTGCTCCAGCACGCCGCGGATCGCCGGCGATCGGCCGATCACCTCGCCGAAGCGCACCGGCTGCGCGGCGCGGCTGCGATAGTAGGAGAGCTCCTGCTTGAGCTGCGAGGTCTCGCGGGCGCGGTCGGCGAGGAGCTTGAGCTCCTCCAGGTCGACCGGCTTCTTGAGGTAATCGAACGCGCCGAGCTTGACCGCCTCCACCGCGCCTTCGATGGTGCCATACGCCGTCATGATCACCACGGGGATGGCGGCATCGTACTCCCGGATCCGGCGCAGCAGCTCGATGCCGGTCATGCCGGGGAGGCGGACATCCGAAAAGACCACGTCGGGCCGGAGAGTCTCGAGCAGGCCGAGCGCCTGCTCCCCGTCCCCGGCCACCTCGGCTTCGTATCCGGACTCGACCAGGAAGGCCTTGATCGCCCGGGCGAGCGTGCGCTCGTCGTCGACGATGAGCACGGTGCCGCTCATGCGGGCGGCTCCATGGGCAGGCGCAGCCGCACCGTGGTGCCCGCGCCCGGGCGGCTCTCGATCTCGAGCCGGCCGCCGTTCTGCTCCACGTAGCGCTTCGCGATCGCCAGGCCCAGGCCGGTTCCTTCCGAGCGGGTGGTGAAGAACGGCTCGCAGACCGACGGCAGCACCTGCTCCGGAATGCCGGGCCCGGTGTCGGCCACTTCGACCACCACTGTCGCCGGCTCGGGCCCGCCGTTGGCCGCGTGGGCGCGGAGGCGCAGGGTTCCGCCGTTCGGCATCGCGTCCACCGCGTTGGAGAGGAGCTCGAGCAGCACCTGCTCCAGCTGCATCGGATCCACCCGGATGTCGGGCAGGTCGCCGGGGAGCTCGACGCGCAGGTCGATCCTGTGCTCTCGCACCGGCTCGGCCACCGCCGGGAGGAGCTGCTCGACCAGCCGGGGCAGATGCTCCGGCATCGGGTGGAACGGCGCGGGGCGGCTGAAGCTGAGCAGATGGCTGATCCGTCGGTCGAGCCGGTCGACCTCGTCCAGGATGGCGTCGAGGTGCTCCTGCGCCGCGGGCGAATCGGGGTGCCGGCGCACCAGCTGGGCCGCGGCCCGGAGGCTGGCCAGCGGGTTGCGGAGTCCGTGAGCCACCGCGGCCGACATCTCGCCGATGGACGCCAGCTTCTCCGACTGCACCAGCTGCGCCTGGGTCCGCTCGAGCTGGCGGATGTTCTCCCGCAGACTCTGGGTCATTCGAGAAAAGGCGCGGGCCAGGTCACCGATCTCGTCGCCCGACCCGGCGGGCACCGGGTGATCCAGGCGTCCCGACCCGACGACCGCCATCGCGTCGGTGAGCTGGCGGATCGGTCGGGCGAGTCCGCGGCTGATGGCCCAGGATGCGAGCAGTCCCGCCGCGAGGGAGAGCGCGATGATGGCGACCAGGGTCCGCCCTTCGCTCGCCAGGATCTCCTCGAGCCGGGTGTACGCCCCGCGCACGCTCGACTCGCGCGCCCGGCGATACACCTCCCGGTTCATCGCGGTCAGGGCCGGCTGCAGCCGGCCCTTGAGCTCACGCTGGGCCAGCGCGAAGGCCTCCGGCCGGTGGCCCGCATCGGCCAGGGCGAACACGCTGTCCGCCACCCGCACGATGTCGTCCTGAATGCGGGCCACCCCGTCGGCCAGGGGACCCTCCCCGGGTCCCAGCTCCGCACGCCAGCGTTCCTGCCAATAGCGAATGACTTCGCCGGTGAGGAGAAACTCGCGCCGAGCCGAAGGGTCGAGTCCGCTGAGGTCGCGCCAGATGATCTCTCCCTGGTCGAACATCGCGGTCTCCAGCTCGGCGTAGGTGCGGGTGCGGGACATGCTCTTGCCCAGCGCCTCGAGCGCGCGGCGCTCCAGGACGTTGCTGCGGATGGCCTCCGCCCCGACCAGCAGGGCGGGCAGCACCATGAGGAGGAAGCCGAACAGGAGTTTTCGCTGGAAGGTCACGCCTCTAACATACCGCGAAAACTCGGCGTCACTGGAGCTGGTCGATGGCCCCCAGCGCGCGGTAGGTGGTGACTCGCGCGCTCCCGTAGCTCACCCGCGCCTGGATCAGGGCGTCGCGCGCGGAGGCGACCGATCCCTGGGCATTGGTGGTCTCCACCGTCCCGGCCACCCCCGCCTCGAGGCGCTCCTGCGCCTGGGCGAGCTCCTGTTCCGCCAGCCGGAGGCGCTCGGCGGCGATGGTCATCTGCTGCTGGGCCGAGGCCAGGTCGAGCACGGATTGGCGAGCCTCGGTCTCCACCTGGTTGCCCAGGTCGCGCTCGCGGATCTGCTGAATCTCGACCTTCGCGGCCTCCTCCTTCGAGCGGTTCTGCCGCCGGAAGCCGTCGAGAATGGGCACGCTGAGGAGGAGCTGGAGGCTGTAGGTCCCGGCCAGGGCGTTGGCCTCCTGCCCGGTCTCCCGGTACAGCCCGCCCACGGTCAGGTTGGGCAGGTTCTCCTGGCGGATGGAGGCCAGGGACCGCTTCGCCGCGGCGGTGCGAGCCCGCTCGGCGGCGAGCTCGGGCCGGTGCTCCCGCGCATAGGCCGCGGCGGCGGCGGGATCCCGCGGCAGGTCCAGCTCGGCCAAGGTCAGCGAATCGGCCAGGGCCAGGCGGGTTCCCGACGGCAGGTCGAGCGCACGGAGGAGATCGAGTCGGGCGCGGTCGGACGCGTTGCGGGCCACCTCGAGCTGGGTGCGCACCGAGGCGAAGCTCACCTCGCTCCGGGTCTGGTCGATCGCCGGGTTCACGCCGGCCTGCACCAACCGCCGCGACTGATCCAGCAGCGAGCCCGCGATGACGCTGTCCGCCTGGCGGGCCCGCACCGTCTCATCCGCGCTGAGCACGCGCAGATAGGCCAGGCCGGCGGTGGCGCCCGCCAGGGCGCCCACGGCCTGGGCGTCGTACCCGAACGCCACCGCCGTGTCACGGGCGGCGCGGAGCCGGCTGATGGCGCTCGCGTCGAACACCGTCTGGGTGGCCTTGAGCTGTACGCTCCAGAGGCTGAAGGGATCGGTCACGCCGGTGGCGATAGGGAGTCCGAACTCGTCCAGGTTGAGCCGCTGCCGCGTGATCGAGGCGGACCCGCTGATGTCCGGCAGCAGGTCGGCCCGCGCCACCCCGGTGCGGGCGTCGGCGGCGCGGAGATTGAGCCGCGCGACCGCCGCGTCCACCCCCTGCCGCCGGCCCAGCGTGATGGCCTGGAGCAGCGTCAGGGGCCCGGCCGGAACGGAGTCGGACTGCTGCGCCGTCAGGGGGACGGCGGCAGCCGCGAGGAGCAGGAGCGGGAGGACGAAGCGGGGCATGGTCAGCCTCACGCGGACTGGCCCGGGCGGGCGAGCACGCCGTGGAGAAAGAGATCGACGAGTCCGCCGAGCGCGGCCTCGTCCGAGAGCTGATCGGGATCGAAGTCGTGAAAGAAGCACTGCAGCTGCGCGGTATGGACCAGCAGCGAGGCCAGGCCGCGGGCCGCGAAGCCGTGAGGCACCTCGCGGAACTCGCCGTTCGCGACGCCGCGCTCCAGCACCCGGCTCACCAGACGCCGCGACCGGAGGATGACCTCCTCGAAGTAGAACTGCGCCAACTCCGGAAAGCTGGGCAGCTCGGCCTGGACCACGCGGCCGACCCGCGCCAACCCTTCGTCGCGCAGGCGCCGGTACATGCCGGTGATCAGGATGACCAGCAGGTCGCGCGACGAGCCGTGGAAGGTGCGCACCGCCTCTTCGGCGTGCGCCAGCGCCGCGACCACCTTGGCGCGGACCATCTCCCGAAAGAGAGCTTCCTTGCTGTCGAAGTAGAGGTAGAGGGTGCCCTTGCTCACGCCGGCGCGGCGGGCGACGTCCTCCAGCTTGGTGCCGGCGTAGCCGGACTCGCCGAAGACGTGCTTGGCCGCCTCGAGGATCTCCTCGGGCCGAGCGTCCGGGCGCCGCTGCCAGCGGGGCTCACCGGACGCGGGGGATTGAGAGTCGGCCAACTGACCACCTTAGTAACTGACTGGTCAGTAAAATACCAGGATACGGCGATGCGACAACCCCGCGGGCGACCCCGTTTTCTATTGCCCCAAACCTCGGAAGTTCCTAGCTTACACCAACCTACCCGAGGGAGGCCGGCCGATGTCGGATGCATTCCTCAGCTCCGACGACTTCGATGAACAAGCCCATCAACTCTACAATGAAGGCCGATACGATGAAGCGCTGG
The DNA here is from genome assembly GCA_035278885.1 of Gemmatimonadales bacterium. Lineage (GTDB taxonomy): Bacteria > Gemmatimonadota > Gemmatimonadetes > Gemmatimonadales > GWC2-71-9 > CAVVWJ01. Next base: position 22,877 of record DATEIR010000119.1, read on the forward strand.
CCGTCCTGAACGAAGGCATCCTCGTTTACCCCCACGCTGTCGAACTCCATATCGGGAAAGCATATGCCCACCTGGCGCGGGAGGAGTACGCCTGGTCGCGGCGGAGCTTCGAGCAGGCCTTGGCCCTCGACCCCGACCACGAGGACGGCCTGGCCGGGCTGGGGGAAACCCTACTCAAGCTGGGCGATCGGCCGGGAGCGATGCGGGCGTGTGAGCGGATCCTTCAGCTCGGCTTCCAGGACGATCACGAGCTGATGCTCCAGATCGGCCGGGCCCTGTTCCGCGAGGGACTCATCGCGCCGGCTCACCGATTCTTCGATCTCGCCGCGGCGGCCCACCCCGAGTCGCCCGACGCCGCGGCGTGCCTGGGCTACGCGGCGCACCGGTTGGGCAACGATGCCGGCGCGCTCTACTGGCTGCGGCGCGCGCTCGAGATCGACGCCAGCTACAGCGAGGCGCGGATCTATCTCGCCAACCTGCTCTACGATCGGGGCGAGACCGAGGCCGCGCTGCACCATCTGGAGCGCACCCAGCCCGAGGACCACTTCGACGAGCTCGGCATCTGGCGGCACATCGAGCTCAAGAAGACCATCTACCGCCTGCCCGACGAGGACCCCGAGCTGACGCCGTGGCTCAGCCGGCTGGGCGAGGTGGCGGGCGAGCCCGACCCGATCGACATGCTGCTGGCCGAGGTAGAGGCGCAGCAGGCGGACGGCGGCATCCGCGATCCGCACCAGCTCGAGCTGTTCGGCACCCTGCTGAGCGAGCTGCACGCGATGCAGAAGAAGCCGGCGCTGGGCGAGTCCCACCAGGTGGTCACCCTGGCGGGGATGACCATCCGCGGAAGCTGGGACGAGATCCTGCTGCAGATGAAGGCGGCGGACCGCGAGTACGCCCACGGCTCGCTCAATGATTTCATGACCAGCCTCGCGCGTCGGGGTCAGGCGGAAACCGGCGTCGTCATTCCCACCACCGACGCGGAGGCGTTCATCCGGGGCAGCGCCGAGGCGGGCGTGCTCAGGATTCTGCAGTGACGGACGGACCGACGAAGGGTGAAGGGCATGAGGTCGCCCTTCGCCCTTCCCCCATCTGGACCGCCGGCGTCCACCGCGAAGTCCTCCCCAACGGCCTGACTCTGCTCGTCCAACCGGACCATTCGGCGCCGGTCGTGGCGGTGGTCACCCACGTCCGGGCCGGCTTCTTCGACGAGCCCGACCGGTGGACCGGGATCTCCCACGTGCTCGAGCACATGTTCTTCAAGGGCACGCCCAGCCGCGGTGTCGGCGCGATCGCGCGGGAGACCAAGAGTGCCGGCGGGTACCTCAACGCCAGCACGACGTACGACCACACCAGCTACTTCACCGTGCTTCCCGCCTCGGGCCTCGAGGAGGCGCTCGACATCCAGGCGGACGCGCTGCGTCACGCCGCCATCGACGCGGACGAGCTGGCCCGCGAGCTCCAGGTCATCATCCAGGAAGCCAAGCGGAAGCTGGACACGCCGTCCGCCGTGGCCTACGAGACGCTGCACGAGGTGATGTTCGACCGCCATCGGATCCGGCGCTGGCGCATCGGGCACGAGGCGCAGCTCGCCGGCTTCACCCGCGCCGACATGCTGGGCTACTACCGCACTCGATACGTGCCCGAGCGGACCATCGTCTCGATCGTCGGCGCGGTAGATGCCGACGAAGCCCTGGCGGCCGCGCGCGAAGCCTACGGGAGCTGGCCGTCGGCCGCTGGGGCGGTGGATCCCTCGCCCGAGGAACCGGTCCGTCGCGAAGTTCGGGCGCGGACCCTGCGGGGCGACGTCGCCCAGGCGGAGCTTGTGCTCGGGTGGCGCGCGGTGCCGCCGCTGCACCCCGACGCGCCGGCGCTCGACCTCGCGGCCACGGTGTTGGGCTCGGGGCGGGGGAGCTGGCTGTACCGGCGGTTGCGGGAGCCCGGGATCGTCACCTGGGCGGCGGCGCATCACTACGCCCCGACCGAGGTCGGCGTCTTCAGCGTCAGCGCGGAGCTGCGGCCCACCCGGGTAGCGGAGGCGCTCGAGGGAATGGCGGAGACCGTCGCTCGGCTCACCCTGCTGGGGCCGACGGACGAGGAGCTCGCCCGCGCTCGTACCCTGCTGCAGGCGCGCTGGGCGCGCCGTCTGGAATCGATGGACGGCCGGGCCAGCGCGCTCGCCGCCGCCGAGGCGCTCGACGGCGTCGACCTGCTCGATCGCGAGTATGCCGCCATCCAGTCGCTCGGCCCCGACCAGGTCCGCGAGGCGGCCGCCCGCTACCTCCATCCGGACGCGGTCTCCGCGGTGGTGTACCTCCCGCCGGGCCAAGGCGAGGATCTCACCGCCGACCTTCTGGCGCGCACCTTCGCCGTGACCAGCCTGGAACCCGGCAAGGTCTCCTCGCCGCCGCCGATCCCCGCCGTCAGCGCCCAGCGGTCATCCGCGCCGCGCCGCCGGGACGCCGAGGTGGTACACACCCGGCTCGACGGGGCGGACCTGCTGGTGCGGCGCAAGGCGGGAGTCCCCCTGGTCGCCATGGGCCTCTATGTGCCCAAGCCCCAGACCGACCCATCCGAGCGGGCCGGCCTCGGCGCGCTCACCGTCCGCTCGGCCATCCGCGGAGCCGGGGGGTACGACGCGGGCGCCCTCGCTTTCGCCTTCGAGGGCCTGGGCGGATCGATTGCCCCGGGCGCCGCGTCCGACTGGCTCGGGTTCGGCGCCTCGGTGCTGGCCGACCGGCTGCCGGACGCGGCCGCGCTGCTCGATCTGGTGTTCCGCACGCCGCATCTGGCGGATGCCGACGTGCAGTCCGAGCGGGGCCTCATGATGGCCGAGGCGGAGCGGGTCGCCGACGACATGTTCCGCTACCCGTTCCAGCTCGCCTTCTCGGCGGCGTACGGCGAGCGCGGGTACGGCCTCCCGGTCGGTGGTCTTCCGCACACGCTGGCGAGCATCGAGCCCGCCGATGTCCGGAACTGGCACGCGCTGGCGCTGGCACCGATTCGGCCCGTGGTGATCGCCGTGGGCGATGTCGATCCCGAGCGGGCGTCGGACCAGCTGGCGGCGGTCTTCGGGCGCTACCCGGCGCGCGCCGGCGTGCCGGCGCTGGCCCCGCTGGAGTGGGTGGCCGGGGAGGACGGCGAGCCGGCCACACGGCTGGTCACGCGCGACAAGGCACAGGCCGCCTTGGCGATGGTGTTCCCCGGGCCCAGCCGGCGCGACCCCGATCACGCCGCCGCTCAGGTCTGGGCCGCGGTGGCGAGCGGGTTGGGCGGGCGACTCTTCGAGGCGCTGCGGGAGCGCCGGTCGCTGGCCTATACCGTGGTGGCGACGGCCTGGCAGAAGGCGCGCGCCGGCGCGCTGCTGAGCTACATCGCAACGTCGCCGGAGCGGGAGGAGGAGGCCCGGGAAGAGATGCTGGTCGAGCTGGATCGGTTCGTCCGGGAGCCGGTCGCGCCGGCGGAGCTGACCCAGGCCGTGAATTACCTCGCGGGCCAGGCGGAGGTGAACCGCCAGAACGGCAGCGCGGTGGCGGGCGAGATCCTGGAGGCCTGGCTGGCCGGCAGGGGCCTCGCCGAGCTGGCGGACCCGGCGGCCAGGTACCGCGCCGTCACGGCCGACGACGTTCAGCGGGTTGCGGCGGCCTATCTGACCGCGCATCGCCGGGCCGAAGGGGTGGTGCGCGGGACGGGCGCGGCGCGGCCGCCGATCGCCGCGCTGCAGGGCTGATCAGCCGGCGGTGAGGCGCCGGGCGATGACCTCCAGGGCCCGGTCGGCCACGGCGGGCGCGCGGATGAGCACGTCGACGAAGCAGACGCCCTCGGGCGGCAGCGCATGCAGGACGATGTGGCCCTCGCGGCACAGCATCCCGATGGCGAGGCCCCGAGGCCACTCCCGCACCAGCGGCGGCCCCAGCGCCGGCATGCCGGCCGCCCCCGCGGCGGAGACCACGACGGCCGAGAGGCCGTCAGGGTCGGCGAGGAGCGCGGAGACCAGTCCGGTCAGCTCCGCGGCCGCATGAGAAAAGCCCGCGCTCACGGCACGGTCGCCGGGAAGGCCGTGACCGCCTCGCGATATCCCTCGGGAATCCCTACGTCGAAGAAGCGCGCCTCGGCCAGCGCGCCCGCCAGCGCGCCTTCCCGCGCGAGCTGCTGAAGCAGGGGCACGTCGTCCAGCTCGGCGCCGTTTGGCAGCTCCCGCTTCAGGGCCTCGAAGCGCTCGAGGCTGCCGGCGGGTAGCGCCATCCGCCCGATGGGCGTGAATGCGCGGTCCTGTCCCGGATCGAATCTGCCCTTTCCCTTGTCGGCGATCGCGACGACACGGTAGCTCCCATCCTCGGTTCGCTCGACCGTGGCGCGTCCGGTGGCGCCCTTGGTGGTCGCCTGCTCCCGCGTCACCTCCGCCAGCAGCACCGTGGCGAGGCCGGTGGCGCGGTGCGTCGCCAGCACGGCCGCCGTCGGATTGGCGCCCAGAAAGAGATTGTCGGGGAGGATGACGGCGAAGGCCGAGGCCGAGAGATGGTCGCGGGCGCGCAGCAGCGCGTCACCCAGACCCCGCGGATGGTTCTGGGGCACGAACTCCAGCTCGAGCGGACCGACGTAGCTCCGCGCGACGGCTTCGAGCATCGGCTTGTGGGGATTGGTCACCACGATGACGCGCAGGAGACCGGCGTCCGCGGCTTCGTCGAAAGCCCAGTGAAGCACCGGGCGCAACGCCACCGGCAGCATCTCCTTGGGCAGCCAACGGCTGATCGGACGAAGGCGGGTACCGAGTCCGCCGCAGGGGATCACCGCGGTATCCAGCATAGTCAGCGGATGGACAGGGCGACGAGTATCTTCCACGCCAGGTCGCCGCGGTCCCCGGCCCCCTGCCAGCGAAAGGAGCAAGGTGTCCGAAAGTAGTCCTCGCCCGAGGGGGGAGCAACCCCGACGCCGATGGACGACCGCGGATGTGCTGAGCGTGCTGCGCATTCCGCTCGCCGTCGCTTTTCCCTTCGTCTCCAACGACTGGCGACTCGCGCTGCTCGCCGCGGCCGCGGCGAGCGACCTGCTCGACGGCCAGCTGGCCCGACGGTTCGGCAGCTCCGCCTTCGGCAGCGTGATCGACCCGGTGGCGGACAAGCTCTTCATGCTGTCGGCCTTCGGCGTGGTGGCGCTGTCCGGCGAGCTGGAGTGGTACGAGATTCTGGGCGTGCTGCTGCGCGATCTGGTGGCGACGATCGCCTTCGTGGCGACGATCGCCTCGCAGCGTCCGCGGGCGATCCCGGCGCGGCCGGGCGGCAAAGCGGTAACGGTGGCTCAGGTGCTCACCCTGATCGCGTTTCTCACCGACTCGCCGCAGCTCCGTCCCATGGCATGGGCCACGGCGGCGATCGCGGTGTACGCGATCTGGGACTATTACCGCGCCGCGCCGACGGCCGGACGGCCGGTAGGGGGGACGAGCGGGCGATGAGCGGCGAGACCAAGCGGATCGTGCTGGACTGGCGGGACCGGCTGGTGTTCCGAGGCGGCGAGCCGGGCGGACCGGCGACGGTGATCGACGGGGACAACGCCGAGGCGCCGGGGCCGATGCTGACGCTGCTCCTCGCCGCCGCCGCCTGCACCGGCGCGGATGTCGTCGTGATCCTGCAGAAGATGCGGATCGCGCTCCACTCCTTCCGGATCGAGGCCTCGGGCGTACGCCGAGAGACCGAGCCGCGACGCTACCTGGGGGTGCACTTCGATTTTCAGGTCACCGGCGAGGCGCTCGACGAAGCAAAGGTGCGCCGCGCGGTCGACCTCTCCCTTACCAAGTACTGCTCCGTGATCAACTCGCTGGCGCCGGACATCGCGGTCACCTATGGGATCACGCTGGGGTAGGCTGATGGTGGCGGCGGCGCTCGGCGCCGCGCCACCGGCCGCCGCCCAGCGGGTCACCGAAGCCGGACTGCAGGCCACGGCCACGTTCTCCGACCCGGCCCTGGCCGTGGTGGGCGCTACCGGAGCTGTCCGGCTCTCCGAGCGCGGCCGCCTGGCCTTGACACTGGGCATCGGCGGCTCCGACGGGTCATTCGCCTGGCGCGGGGAAGCGGCCGGGCACTTTCTGCTATCCCCGCGGCGACGGCACGGGATGGCGGCGTACGGTGGCGGCGGTGTAGCGGTAGTGGGCGGCCCGGTGGAGCGAGGCTACCTGCTGCTCACCCTGGGGCTCGAGGCCGATCCCGGCAGCCGATCGGGCTGGTTCGCGGAAGCAGGCGTGGGGGGAGGGGTCCGGCTGGCCGGCGGGTGGCGCTGGCGGTGGTTTCCGGCCGGTTGGGGAGGGGAGGACTGAAAATCAAAGCGCCCCGGAGTGGCTGCTCCGGGGCGCTCTTCTCGTCTTTCCGGCGATCTCAGGCGACGCCTGTGGTGGCCGCTTCGGGCTTGCGCTGGACCGGCTGGCTGAACCGTTCGCCCAGCACCCGCAGCTGGGTCAGCTCTTCCTCGGTCAGATCCTCATACCGATCGGCCAGGTACAACATGGTGTCGTCGAACCAGTCCTTCTGATGCTCCGGCAGGGCATCGATAACGCCGCAGCGGAGGATATGACTGAACATCTCATCACGGGCCTGGGCAAAGGACACCGCATCAGGTTCACGCCGGAGTTTCTTCTGTCTCATCTACCGTCCTTGCTCGCGGCCGCGGGGCCGCGCGGTCGAGGGTTGTGATCATGCAGAATATAGCCGATTGCACCTTTTGGTGCAAAGGGGCAATTCCGGTCGATTTGTAACGGTCGACGGAGCGCCCAACTGCAGGAATCACGCCGCCTTCCAGCGGGCCCAGGCGGACCGGAACCCATTATCTTTTTCGTTTCCCGCCCCGTACACTTGAGCGGGGACTGGGCACCGTCCCCGAGGTAGCCATGGCAGAGCACGACGAAGTCTACGACGACGCACGGGCGGACCGGCTGGCGGCCCTGCTCCGGGCGCTGGCTGCCCGGATCCAGGAGCTGGACCGGACCGGGCAGCTCCTTCGGGGCGCCCCGGAGCTGATCCGGCTCATGGGCGACGCCCGGAGCGAGCTGTTCCACTACGAAGTCCGGATCACCTACGATACCCCCGAGGTGGCGGAGAGCCGCCGCATCGTGGAGGACGCGCAGCGGCAGGAGCCTTTTTCTCCCGACGACCCGGAGGACGACGAGCCATGGCGGACGCGCCCGGCGGAATGAAGCGGTTTTACGCGATACTGATCGGGGTCGCCGTGATCGGTCTTGGCGTGCTCGGGGTCCTGCTCTCCCGCCCGAAGACCGTGAGCATTCCCGCCAACGTCACCATCCAGGCGGCCGACACCGCCGGGTTCCGGGGCTACATCAAGGGCTCGCCCGACGCGCCGGTGGAGATCACCGAATACGCCGACTACCAGTGCCCCTTCTGCCAGACCTTCGCCACGCTGCAGATGCCGACGATCGAGGAGCGTCTGATCCGGACCGGCCGGCTCCGCTGGCGCTACCGGGACTTCCCGCTGCAGCAGCACTCATTCTCCCGGCTGGCCGCGCACTCCGCGGCGTGCGCGGACGAGCAGGGCAAGTACTGGGAGCAGCACCAGCGGATCTATGACGGCCAGCCCGAGTGGGCCAACCTGGGCGATGCCGGTCCTACCTTCCGGCAGTATGCCCAGGCGAGCGGGCTCGATCTCAAGCGCTACGACGAGTGCATGAAGTCGGGCAAGTACGCGGGCCGGATCCAGGCGAGCTACGAGGAGGGCTCGCGGCTGGGCGTGACCTCGACGCCGACGCTGCTGGTGGGCAATCGGCTCTATCAGGGCAGGCTCGACTCCGACGCTATCCGCCGGCTGGTGGACTCGCTCGCGCCGCTCGCCAGCAAGTGAAGGCGGCGCCCCAGGGGCGCGCCCTCGCCATCCTCGCTGTGGGGGCGCTGGGCGTCGTCTACGGCGACATCGGCACCAGCCCGCTGTATGCCCTCAAGGAATGCTTCACCGGACCGCACGGCCTGGCCCTGACCGAAGCCAACGTGCTGGGCATTCTCTCTCTCATCTTCTGGTCGCTCAACTTCGTCGTCACCTTCAAGTACCTCTCGGTCGTGATGCGGGCCGACAACCGGGGCGAGGGCGGCATCCTCGCGCTGCTGGCGCTGGCCCGGCCGAGCGGCGCCGCGACCGGGCTCAAGCGGCTGCTCGTCGCCGTGGGCCTGTTCGGCTCGGCCCTGCTCTACGGCGACGGCATCATCACGCCGGCGATCTCGGTGCTCGGCGCGGTCGAGGGTCTGAGCGTCGCCACGCCGGCGCTGGAGCCGATGCTGGTGCCGATCGCGTTCGTCATCATCCTGGCGCTCTTCGCGTTTCAGCGGCGGGGCACGGCCGGCGTGGGCGCCGTGTTCGGACCGGTGACCGCGATCTGGTTCGTCTGCATCGCCGCCCTCGGCGTTCACGGCATCCTGCGCGAGCCGAGCGTGCTGGCGGCGCTCAACCCCTGGCACATGGTGAGCTTCTTCGCCCGCGAGCGGGCGGTGGGGTTCGGCGTGCTCGGCGCCATCATCCTGGTGGTCACCGGCGGCGAGGCCCTCTACGCCGACATGGGGCACTTCGGCCGCAAGCCGATCCGGCTGGCCTGGTTCTCGGTGGTGCTTCCCGCGCTGGTGCTCAACTACTTCGGCCAGGGCGCGATCCTGCTGCACGATCCGGCCGCGGCCCGGAACCCCTTCTATTCGCTGGTGCCCGGGTGGGCGCTCTATCCCATGGTTGGGGTGGCGACCGCCGCCGCCGTGGTGGCGTCCCAGGCGCTCATCTCGGGCGCGTTCAGCCTGACCCGGCAGGCGGTGCAGCTGGGATATTCGCCCCGGGTCAACATCGTGCACACCTCCAGCAGCGAGATCGGGCAGATCTACATCCCCAGCATCAACAACGCGCTGATGCTGGCCTGCCTGGCGCTGGTGGTGAGCTTCCGCAGCTCGGGGCGCCTGGCCGCGACCTACGGCGTGGCGCTCTCCATGACGATGACGGTCACCACCATCCTGTTCGCGGTGGTGGCCCGGAACCGGTGGCACTGGCCGTGGTGGAAGATCGCGGCGCTGGGCATCCCCTTCCTGGTGGTGGACCTGGCCTTCGTGGGCGCCAACCTGCTCAAGGTGCCGCACGGCGGCTGGTTCCCGCTGCTGGTCGCGGTGCTGGTCTTCATCCTGATGTCCACCTGGAAGAAGGGGCGGGTGCGGCTGGCGGCCATCGTGCAGGAGAACACCCTGCCGATGGATCTCTTCCTCTCGGACATCCAGCGCAGCCGGCCGCACCGGGTCCGGGGCACGGCGGTCTTCCTCACCTCCAACGCCCAGGGGGCGCCGCCGGTGCTGCTGCACCATCTCAAGCACAACCAGGTCCTGCACGAAAAGGTCCTGCTGATGTCGCTCACCACCGAGGAGATTCCCCAGGTGGACGAGGACGAGCGGGTACAGTGCCGGGAGCTGGGCGAGGGGTTCTACCAGGTGATCGCCCATTATGGCTTCATGGAGACTCCGGACGTTCCGGGGGTCCTGCGCCGGCTGGCGCGGCCGAATGCCGACGCGCCGGTGACGACCAAGCTGGCCAGCACCACGTTCTACCTGGGGCGGGAGACGGTGATCCCCAGCCGGAGCCGGCGCGAGGCGAGGACCGCCCCGCCGGTGGGCGCGCCGCCGGTGGGTCGGATGGCGCGCTGGCGGCAGCGGCTCTTCATCGTCATGGCCCGAAACGCGCAGTCGGCCACGGCCTTCTTCGGGTTGCCGCCGAACCGGGTCGTGGAGCTCGGAGCGCAAATTCAGTTCTGAGGAGGCACCGTGTCCAGCGGGACGGCTGACCAGAGCGAGGGCAGGACCGGTGCGCCGTCGCTCCTGGCGCTGTGCACGGCCGCACTCGGGGTCGTCTACGGCGACATCGGCACCAGCCCGCTGTACGCGCTCAAGGAGTGCTTCGCGCCCGAGTACGGGATCGCCCCCACCGGCGCCAACGTGCTGGGCGTGCTGTCGCTGATCTTCTGGTCGCTCAACTTCGTCGTCTCGTTCAAGTACCTCACCTACATCATGCGGGCCGACAACCGGGGCGAGGGGGGGATCATGGCGCTCCTCGCGCTGCTCCATCCGCGGCGACTCGGCGTGACCCGCCGCCGCCTGCTGCTGGGACTCGGGCTATTCGGCGCGGCGCTGCTCTACGGTGACGGCGTGATCACGCCGGCGATCTCGGTGCTCGGCGCCGTCGAGGGCATCGGCGTGGCGGCGCCCGGGCTGCCGGACTGGGTGATTCCCCTCGTGTCCGCCCTCGTCCTGGTGGCGCTCTTCCTGTTCCAGCGCTTCGGCACCGCGCGGGTGGGTGCGGTGTTCGGGCGGGTCATGATCGCCTGGTTCGTGGCCATCGCGGCGCTGGGCGTTCACGGGATCCTGCAGCACCCGCGGGTGCTGGCCGCCCTCAATCCGTGGCACGCGCTCAGCTTCCTCTTCCGCGACGGCCCCCACGGCTTCCTCGTGCTCGGCGCGGTGGTGCTGGTGGTGACCGGCGGCGAGGCGCTCTACGCCGACATGGGACACTTCGGCCGGCGGCCGATCCGGCTGGCGTGGTTCGGCATGGTCCTCCCGGCACTGGTACTCAACTACTTCGGCCAGGGCGGGCTGCTGGTGGCGGATCCGGCGGCGGCCCGCAACCCGTTCTACGCGCTGGTGCCGGGCTGGGCGCTGTATCCGATGGTCGCGCTGGCCACGACCGCGGCGGTGGTGGCATCGCAGGCGCTCATCTCCGGGGTCTTCTCGCTCACCCGGCAGGCGGTGCAGCTGGGGTACAGTCCGCGGGTCACCATCCGCCACACCTCGATGACCGAGATCGGGCAGATCTACCTGCCCGAGGTGAATCGGTTGCTGGCGATCGCCTGTGTGGTGCTGGTGCTGACCTTCCGGAGCTCGGGGAATCTGGCCAGCGCCTATGGCATCGCGGTCACCGGCACGATGGCGATCACCACGCTCCTCTTCTGCGTCGTGGCGCGGGATCTGTGGAAGTGGTCATGGCTCAAGGTCGGCGCGCTCGGTGCGCTGTTCCTGGCGGTGGACCTGGCCTTCCTCGGCGCCAACGCGGACAAGGTGGCCAAGGGCGGCTGGGTTCCGCTGGTGGTGGCGCTCGCCGTCTTCATCCTCATGACCACCTGGAAGCGCGGACGTCACATCGTGTCGGAGATCCTGCGGGAGAACTCGCTGCCCGTGGATCTCTTTCTCCAGGATATCGGCCGGAAGCAGCCCTCACGGGTCCCGGGCACGGCGGTGTTCATGACCTCGGACCCCGCCGGGGTCCCGGTGGTGCTCCTGCATCACCTCAAGCACAACAAGGTCCTGCACGAGACGGTGATCCTGATGTCGGTGGAGGGGGTCGAGATCCCCTACGTGCCGGAGCAGGAGCGGTACGAGAGCGCGGTGCTGGGCGAAGGCTTCCACCGCGTAGTGGCGTACTACGGCTTCATGGAGACCCCGGACGTGCCGGGGCTGCTGCGGCAGCTCGAGACGGCCACCGGCCTGCGGACCAGGCCGCAAGAAACCAGCTTCTACCTGGGCCGCGAGACCCTCCTGCCCACCGGGAACTCGCGCCTCTCCTCCTGGCGCAAGAAGCTGTTCATCGTCATGGCCCGGAACGCCCAGCCGGCCACCGTCTACTTCCGACTTCCCGCCAATCGGGTGCTCGAGCTCGGCGCCCAGATCCAGTTTTGACCCCCCTTCTTACCGGACCCGGTCCTTTGCGGTAGAATGCCGCGGAGTGCGACGCAAGCAGTCGCACTTCTCGGAGATCACGCTCCTTAAGTCAAGCCGCGCCATCGCATTTCCGGCGATGGCACCGGACTCGCCCCTCACGGCGGCGGCCGCAACCAAACGAACCTGCGGCGTGGCGTCGATCCGCCCGATAAGAGCACACCCGGAGTGATCCGGGGCCGCAAAACTAGAGGTCTCACCGCGCGGGATGGTGAGATAGCTCGGTGCCGAAGGAGGAGAGATGAGAACCCCGCAGGAACTGGAG
>DATEIR010000120.1:0-73415 GCA_035278885.1 Gemmatimonadales bacterium
TTCACCGACGACCGCTGCCTCGTCTTCGCCACCCGCCAGGGCACGGTGAAGAAGACGTTGCTCTCCGCCTACGGCAACGTGCGGACCAACGGCATCTGCGCCATCAACGTCGAGCAGGGCGACGAGCTGATCGACGTGCAGGTGTGCGACGCCAACAGCGACATCGTGCTGGCCACCCGGCAGGGCATGAGCATCCGCTTCCACCAGGGCGACGTGCGCGAGATGGGCCGGGCGACGACCGGGGTCAAGGGCATCGAGCTGGACAAGGACGACGCGGTGATCGGCATGGTCGTCGTCCGCCGCGACGCCACATTGCTGGTGGTGAGCGACCACGGCTACGGCAAGCGGTCGGAGCTGAGCGAGTACCGGGTGCAGAAGCGGGGCGGGAAGGGGATCATCACGTTCAAGGTCACCGACAAGACCGGCACCATCGTGGCGCTCAAGGAGGTGCAGCCGGACGACGAGCTGATGATGATCACCCGGCACGGGATCATCATCCGGGTGCCGGTGGACGGGATCCGGGTCATCGGCCGGAACACCCAGGGGGTCAGGGTGATGAACCTCGAGACCGGCGACGCCGTGGTCGGCGTGGCCCGGGTGGTCAAGGAAGACGAAGGCGGCGCGGAAGAAGGTGCCGGCGGTGACGAGGTTGCGCCGACCGCCGCCGAAGAGTGAGTCGGCCTCGCCCGTAACTCTGGCCGACCTCCGGGCGGCGGCCGGCCGGGTCGCGGGCGTGGCGGTGCGCACGCCGCTGGTGGACGTCCCCGCCCTTGGCGCGCTCGCGGGCGTGCCGGTCGCCCTCAAGTGCGAGAACACCCAGCCGATCGGCGCCTTCAAGATCCGGGGCGCCTACAACGCCATCGCGAAAGTGGCCGAGCGGGGCGACGCGCCCGGCGTGGTCACCCAGTCCAGCGGCAATCACGGCCAGGCGGTCGCCTTCGCGGCCGCCCGGTTCGGCCTGCGGGCCGTGGTCGTCATGCCGGAATCCACGCCCGCCATCAAGGTCGAGGGAGTCCGCCGGCACGGCGGAGAGGTCGTGCTCGCCGGCCGGGTCCGCTCGGCGGAGCAGGGGACCCGGGCCGAAGCGATCGCGGCGGACGAAGGGTTGGTCATGATCCCGCCGTTCGACCACCCCGATGTCGTGGCGGGGCAGGGCACGATCGGCCTGGAAATCCTGGAGCAGCGCCCCGATGTGGCGACTATCCTGGTGCCGGTGAGCGGCGGCGGGCTGCTCGCCGGGATCTGCGTGGCGGTGCAGGCGCTCGCCCCGGCGGTGGAGGTCATCGCGGTCGAGCCGGCCGGGGCGGCCAAGCTGTCCGCCGCCCTGGCTGCGGGCGAGCCGCGCACCCTCGAGCGCACCGAGAGCCTGGCCGACGGGCTGCTTACACGGAGCGTGGGCCGCTTTACCTTTCCCATCCTGCGCCGCACCGTGCGCCGGGCGATCCGGGTGGACGAAGACGAGATCGCCGCGGCGGTGCGGTGGCTCCATCGCGAGGCCGGCGTCGCCGCCGAGCCGTCGGGCGCCGTCACCACGGCGGCGCTGCTCGCGGGCAAGGCGCGTCCCTCCGGCCCCACCGTCGCGGTGGTGAGTGGCGGCAACGTCGATCCCGATCTCTTTCACCGGCTGACCGCATGACGATGCTGCCCAAGATCCTCGTAGCCGACGACGACCAGGCGCTCTCCCGGACGCTCTCCTGGATCCTCAAGGAGAACGGCTACGACGTCCTCACCGTCCCCGGCGGCGAGCATCTCCTCGAGCGGCTCACCGCGGAGCCGGTGGACCTCCTGCTGCTGGACATCATGATGCCCAAGGTGGATGGGCTGCAGCTGCTCCAGCGGGTCAAGTCGGACCCCCGCTTCAAGGACCTGCCGGTCCTGATGATCTCCTCCATGCCGCCCGAGGAGGCCACCGTGCGCTCGCTCGGCCTCGGCGCCGCGGACTTCATTCCCAAGCCGTTCCGGGTCCGGGAGCTGCTCGCCCGCGTCAAGGCGCACCTCCGGGTGGGCCGGGAGCTCAACCAGGCGCGGGCCGAAGCCCGGTCGCGCTCGGAGATGATGGAGATCCTGCAGGAGGTCACGGCCTCGGTCCAGCCGGAGGAGATCTTCCAGATCCTGGTGCGGCGGGTAGCGCAGGGGCTCAACATTTCCCGCTGCTCCATCATCATCGCGGGCCCGGACGACGATAGCGGGGTAGTGGTGGCCGCGTTCGAGAACCCCAATCTGCGGAATCACCCGGTCGACCTGCGCCGCTACCCCGAGATCCAGCACGCGCTCGCCACCGGCGAAGTGGTGCTGGCGCGGGATGTCGAGACCGATCCGCTGTACCAGCAGGTTCGCACCGACTGGCAGGCCGAGGGACGTCCGGTGCCCACCCGCTCGGCCATCGCCATCCGGTTTTCCCTCCGGCAGCAGCCGGCCGGCGTCTTCTTTCTCCGCACCACGGATGGAGACGCGCAGCTCAACGAGCAGGACGTGCAGTTCGCCGAGCAGGTGATCGACAGCGCCGTGGCGGCGCTGGAGAAGGCCTACGACCTGGAGAATGCGGTGCAGGGCCAGGAGCAGCTCAAGCACCTGGCCGAGACCGACCCGCTCACCGGCTGCTACAACCGACGCGCGCTGGTGGTCAAGCTGGAGCAGGAGATGGACCGCGCCGCGCGCTACGCCACGATGCTCACCGGCATGATGCTGGACATCGACAACTTCAAGCAGATCAACGACACCCACGGACACCTCGTGGGCGACCGGGTGCTCAAGCAGCTGGCGGCGCTGCTCAAGCGGGAGCAGCGCTCGGTCGACATCGTCGCCCGGTACGGCGGCGAGGAGTTCGTGGTGCTCCTGCCGGAGACCACCGCCACCGAGTCCCGCAACTTCGCCGAGCGGATCCTGCGCCGGGTCGCCACCCACGACTTCGGCGAGCCGGGGCAGCCGGTCCGGGTCACCATCAGTATCGGGATCGCCTCGTACCCCGACGAGCGGGTCACCGACGGCGAGTCCCTGCTTCGCCTCGCCGATACCCATCTCTACCGCGCCAAGAGCGACGGGCGCAACCGGTTCCGCGATTGACCATCCGCCGCTGTCCCCGCTGTCAATCGACCTACGAGCCGCCCGCCCGGTACTGCGTGAAGGATGGTGGGCTGCTGGTCGAGGAGGCGGGGCAGCTGGCGGGTACGCCGCGTGCGCAGCACCCGGTCCGGTTCTCCGACGGCCCTGAGGCCCGCGCCGAGGCGCCCGGCGACGTCGTGCCTGCCGCCCCCGGTACCGATCCGCTCACCACGCTCGCGGGCCAGACCCTCGACCGACGCTACCGGGTCGGCAAGCGGCTGGGCGAGGGTGGGATGTCCTACGTGTACCGGGCCGAAGAGATCGAGACCGGGCGCCACGTGGCGGTCAAGATTCTGCTCCCGCGCCTGTCGCGTGACCCCGCCTCGGTGGAGCGCCTCCGGCGGGAGGCGACCATCGCGATGCGGCTGGACCATCCCAACGTCTGCCCCATCCTGCGGCTGGGCGAGACCGCCGACCGGCTCATCTACCTGGTCATGCCGTTTCTCGAGGGGGAACCCCTCAGCGAGCACGAGACCCGGCGCGGCCCGTTTTCGGCCGGCGAGGGCGTCGCCCTGCTGGTACAGATCTGTCGTGGGCTGCAGCATGCCCACGAGCTCCAGATCATCCACCGCGATCTCAAGCCCGAGAACGTCATGCTGGTGCCCCAGCAGGCGGACGGACAGGAATACCGGGCGGTGGTCATGGATTTCGGCCTGGCCAAGGAGCGGCGCGCGGGGGCCGAGGTGGCCAAGCTTACGGCGACGGGCATCGTGCTTGGCACCCCGGAGTTCATGAGTCCGGAGCAGATCCGCGGAAAGCCGCTCGACGGGCGCAGCGACGTGTACGCGCTGGGCGTGCTGGCCTTCGAGCTGTTCACCGGCCAGCTCCCGTTTCCCGGCAAGTCGGCCCAGGAGACGATGATCGCTCGGCTCCGCGGCGCGCCGGCCAAGCTGCGCGACGTGCGCCCCGAGCTCCCCGCCAAGCTCGAGACCGTGCTGCTCAAGGCGCTCGCCATCGATCCGGCCGAGCGATTCGGCTCCATGGACGAAATGGCCCATGCGCTCGACGCCACGGTGTCGAGTGGAGTGCTGAGCCGCCTCTTCCGCCGCTGAGAGCTCTTCTGGTGAGCGGGGACACCGACGGCGTCAGTGCCGGCGCCTTAGTTCGGTGGATCCAACCCGCGGAGGAGCCGTCTGCATGCGTCCCGCCATTCCCATCGCCCTCACGATCATGCTGCTGGCCGGCTGCCGGCGGGAGCCGCCTGAAACGGCGAGCGCCGACAGTGCCAGCGCCCAGCCGGAGATCGCACCCAACTCCGCGAGTGGCGACACGGCCGCCGGCGTGGAGGCGGCGGCGCCGGGGCTGATCCCCGCGATGCGCGCCGAGCTCAGTCAGATCGAATCCGGCCAGAGCGGCAATCTGGAGTCCTATCGTGGCACGGTCAGTCACCTCATCGATGCGATGGAGGCCGATCTGACCCGCAGCGCGCGGGTGGACTCGGGCGGGTTCAAGCTGCTGGCCGACTCGGTGCTGCGGGAGCTGGGCGGCGGGGCGGGGAATCCGAAGCCGGATCCGGACGCTGCTCGGCGGAGTGTGCCGGCGGTGCGGCGGCTGCTCGATCTGTATCAGGAGCGCATGGGGCAGCCCCGCGTCTCGCCCTGAGCCGGTCAGCTCTCGCGCCGCACCCGGCGAAGGTCGAGGAGCGCCAGCACGAGACAGAGGACGATGGTGACGGCACTTTCGAAGCACCAGGGACAGAACGTCCCCATCACCACCCACTCCGCGTACTTCAGGCGGATGGTGAACAGGACCGCCGGCACGATCAGCGCGAGCAGGAGCAGCGTCGGCGCGGGGCTCCGCTCCCGGGCCGGGCTCATACCCCAGAGCGCGCCGGCGAGAATCAGGATGTAGCCGATCGTCCCGATCAAGGCCACGTCGACGCCCAGGAACCAGCCCCACGGACTCAGCATGACGGTCTCGCAGCCGTGGCCGCTCGTGCAGGATAGCGTGCCGGCGTATCCTGCCTTCCAGAGATGGAGGTAGAGCGCAACGAGCGCCGCGACGAGCGCGAGCAACGCGATCGCCATGCGATACCGGTAAGGGCTGGCCATGGCTGGAAGTTTCGGCGCGGCGGTGGACGGAGGCAAGCGGGCAGCGGCCCGCACCGAGGCCCGCTCCGTAGTCCTACGGAGGCCGCTCCGGGCCTACGCGGATTGCCGCCATTCCACGTGCACGGTACCGTTGGGATTGTGAGTCACGAACCGTCGTTCCATGTCGTTGGCGTGAGCCACCATACTGCCGGTGTCGAGGTGCGGGAGCAGTTCGCTCTGACCTCGGCGGAGGCCGAAGCCTGGCTGGCGGCGGAGCGGCTGGCTGGCAGGAGCGCGGTGCTCCTCTCCACCTGCAACCGCTGCGAGCTGTACTGGACCGGCGAGCACGATCTCGGGGAGTGGTTCGAAGACTTTACCCGCGCGCGGGGCGGCGAGCGCATTCGTGCGACGACCCGGCTCGACGGCTCGGCCGCGGTTCGGCACCTCTATACCGTGGCGGCGGGACTCGACTCCCAGATCCTGGGCGAGCGCGAGATCCTGGGGCAGGTGCGCCGGGCCTACCAGACCGCCAAGGCCGCCGGGACCATCGACCGGGTACTCGATGCCGTCTTCGTCGGCGCACTCACCGCGGGCCGCCGGGTGCGCCGGGAGACGATGCTGGGCCGGCACCCCGCTTCCGTGAGCTCGGCGGCAGTCGACGTGGCGGCCTCTGTGACCGGAGGGCTCGCCGGCCGCCGCGTCGCCATTCTGGGCGCGGGCTCGGTAGCGGAAGGAATCCTGCAGGCGCTCGCGCCGCACCAGTTGGCCGGGACCGCCGTGGTGAACCGGCACCGCACCAGGGCCGAAACCCTGGCGGCGGCGTGGGGCGCGGTGGCGGCCGGATGGAGCGACCTCGAGGCGCTGCTCGCCGCGGCCGACGTGGTGTTCGTGTCGACATCCTCCACCCGACCGCTGGTCGGCGCCGACGTGCTGGCCGAGGCGGTCGCCGCCGGGCCCGATCGCCGGCTCACCGTTCTCGATCTCTCGGTCCCCCGGAACGTCGATCCCTCGGCGCGCGCGGTGCCCGGCGTCCGGCTCTACGATCTCGACGACCTGCAGCAGCTCCGCTGCCCCGCCGGCGGGTTCGCCGCGCCGGCCATCACGGAAGCCGAGAGCCTCCTCCGCCGCGAGATCGAGCGGATGCTCCGCGCGCTGGACGCGCGCGAGGCGGCTCCCCGGCTCGCCGAGCTGCACCGTGAAGCCGCGCTGCTGGTCGAGGAGGAGTCGGAGCGAACCCTTCGCGAGCTGGGCGATTTGTCGGAGGGGGACCGCCGGGCGGTCCGGGCGATGGCGGAGCGGCTGGTGCGGCGAGTGCTGTATCCGGTGAGCCGTGCGCTGCGGGAGGAGGGCCTCGCCGAGACTCCCCAGGACACTTCTCTCAGGGTCTGACGTTCCCCGCCACGCGGGGCTTTCCCACCTCACCGACCGGATTGAGCAGGTTCCGACACTGCGGGTTCACGCAACCCGGACAGTGGAGGGGGTACTGCGTGCTGCAGGCCTCTCCCGAGCGAAGGTGCTCGCTCACCAGATCCGCCATTGCCTCGATGAAGCCGGGCCGGTCGTTGAGCGCGGGGGCCCGGCGGTACTGCGTGATCCCGACCCGATGCGCCAGCTCGCCGTACTCCCGGTCGAGCTCGCTCAGGGTCTCGATGTGGTCGCTGGTGAAGGCGATCGGCACCACCAGGACGCGGGTCTCCCCTCGCTCGCCGAGGCGCTGGATCGTCCGCTCGGTGCTCGGCCCGAGCCAGCGCACCGGCCCCACCTCTGATTGGTAGGCCAGCAGGTAGCGATTGGGCAGCGCCAGCCGCTCCAGCACGGCCTGCACGCTGGCGCCGATCTCCTGCGGGTACGGGTCGCCGCGGTCCACGATGTGGAGCGGGAGTGAGTGGGCGCTGAACAGGAGCAGGACCTGGTCCCGCTCCTCCGGCGTGAACTGCGTCAGCCCCTCCCGCACGGTCTCGGCCATCGACGCGATGAAGCCCGGGTGCACCGGCCAGCGATCGATCACGCTCCAGCGGAAGGCGTGCTCCAACCCGGTCCGCGCGGCGGCGCGCCAGAGCTCGTTGAGGCTCGAACCCGTCGTCGCGCAGGAGAACTGGGGGTACTGGGTGAACGCGACCGCCCGCTCGACACCGTCCGCCGCCATGGCGCGGAGAGCGTCCTCGCTCTTGGGCGTGACATAGCGGAAGGCGACGTAAAACCCGTGCGGCGCGGTCTCGGGCGAGAGCCGGTCGAGCCGCTCGACCATGCCGCGACCCTGCGCCTCGGTGTAGCGAAGGATCGGCGAGCCGCCGCCGATATGGCGGTAGAGCGCCTGCACCTTGGGGGTGCGTCGGCGGGCGATGAACGGTCCCAGCCATCCCTGAAACGGAAGCTGGATGATCTCCCGGTCGGCGAAGAGCTCCAGCAGGAAGGGCTCGACCTGGGTCAGGTCGGCCGGCCCCCCCAGATTCATCATCACGATCCCGGTCTTCACGCGGCTCATGGGGGAAGTATATCCCTCACGGTCCGATCAGTCCCGCCTCGAGCGCGAGCCGGGT
Organism: Gemmatimonadales bacterium; assembly: GCA_035278885.1. GTDB lineage: Bacteria > Gemmatimonadota > Gemmatimonadetes > Gemmatimonadales > GWC2-71-9 > CAVVWJ01. The sequence goes on from DATEIR010000120.1 coordinate 7,673, forward strand.
CAGCCCCGCCACCGTCCGCACGCCGAGCTTCCGCATCAGGCTTTCCCGGTGGGTCTCCACCGTGCGGTGACTGATGCCGAGCTCGAGCGCGATCTCGCGGTTGGTCCGACCCTGGGCGACGCCGACGAGCACCTGCCGCTCCCGCGCGGAGAGCTGCGCCAGGGCCGGAGCGCCGGGCTCGCCGGGCTCTCCCCGGAGCACGGCGCCCAGCCGTCCGGCGATGGCCGGGCTGAAGAAGGACTCTCCCCGCCGCACCGCCCGGATGGCGCCGCGCAGCTCGGTGGCGGCGGCGTCCTTGAGCAGGTAGCCGTGGGCGCCTGCCCGCAGGCTCTCCATGACGTATTCCGTGTTGTCGTGCATGCTGAGAATCAGGACGTGGGTCTCGGGTGCGAGCCGTCGGAGCTCCGCGGCGACCCGCAGGCCCGAGGCTCCCGGCATCGAGAGGTCCAGCACCGCGACATCGGGTCGGAGGCGCTCGGCCAGCTCCAGCGCTTCCGCGCCGGTGGCCGCTTCGCCGACGACGGCGAACCCCGGCTCTCCCTCCAGCACGTGCCGGATACCGGTCCGGACGATGGCGTGGTCGTCGGCGACGAGGACCCGGATGACGGGTTCGCTCACGACTGCGGCCCCCCACCGACCGGGACGCTGACCTCGACCAGCGCACCTCCGCCGGAGGGGCCCTGGGTCCGGACGCTCCCGCCGAGCGCGCCGATACGCTCCCGCATGCCGGCCAGGCCCATGTGCCCTCGGCGCTCGTAGGCGTCCAATGGCTCGGCCGGAAATCCGCGGCCGTCGTCCCGTACTCGAAGCAGGACCCGCCCCGCGCCCGCCGACAGGTCGATCTCCACGGCCGTCGCCTCCGCGTGCCGGGCGACGTTGGCCAGCGCTTCCTGCAGCGCCCGGAACAGAGCCAGCTCCGCCGGGTCGGAGAGCTCGGGCAACGACGCAGGGGCCGCAAACGTTGCACGGATGCCGCTCCGCTCGGCGAACTCGGCGGCGAGTGATCGCAGCGCGGGCAGGAGCCCGAGGTCGTCGAGCAGCGAGGGACGCAGGTCGTTGGTGACGTTCCGGATGCTCCGGATACCCGCGTCGATCAGGCCGAGGACCTGATCGAGCCGGGGCTGCTCCGCCTGGGCGATCCCCTCGCGGAGCAGGCCCAGCTCCATCTTCACGGCGGAGAAGACCTGCGCGGTCTCGTCGTGCAGCTCGCGGGAGAGCCGGCGACGCTCGGCCTCGTGCTGCTCCACCATGCGGGCGGAGAGCCGGGTCAGCTCCGCGGTCCGCGTCTCCAGCCGGCGATACAGGTCGGTCTGCGCCAGCGCGGAGCCGACCTGCTGGCCAAGCGCCACCAGGAACGCGTCCCCCAGCGCGGTGAAGGGGTCCCGCGCCTCACTCACCAGCACCAGCGCGCCGATCGGCGCCTGCTCCCGGAGGAGCGGGAGCACGGCGGCGTAGGGATAGGCGCTTGCCCCGGCGCCGCTCCAGCTGTCGCTCACCTGCGGACGGCCGCCGTCGAGCGCGCGCCCGAGCACCACCAGGGCCTTGGCGTCGGGCTCCGCGCCCCCCGCGCAGACACCCGCGCCCCGCACGAAGGTGGGGCGGCCCTCCTGCACGACGAACAGCGCGGTGCCACGCACGGCCGGCAGGGTCAGCGGACGCGAGAGCAGGGCGTCGAGCACATCCTCCTCCCGCCCGGCGCGCTGCAGATCGCCCGACAGGGCGCTGAGCGCGCCGAGGCCCCGCCGCTGATCATCGATCACCAGCAGCAGGATCCCGGCGCCGATCGCCAGGCTGAAGACGATGTCGAGATAGTACCCCCACGGCGTCCAGGCGCCCCGGGCTCGGAGGAAGGGATAGTCGAGGTGATGCAATCCCCAGAGCACGAAGGACACGGCCAGCACGGAAGCGCCGGTGGAGTCCACCCGCCGCCGGTAGCGGATGAACGCCCAGCCGGTTCCCAGCGTGGCCAGGCTCAGAAACAGCACGGCGGGGCCCGCGGCCCAGATGAACTGGTCCAGCCGATAGATGGCGATATACGACCAGGCCGGCGGAAAGAGCACCAGGGCCAGGTACCACGGCCGCCAGCGGATGCCCTGGGCGAAGACCAGGGCGGCGTAGAGCAGCGCCAGCGCGGTCCAGCCGGTCACCACCTGGTGCCAGTAGAGCCAGATCCAGTCGCCGGACAGGAGAAAGCTGCTGATGGCGCCGATCCGGACGACGTAGAGCGCCCAGGCCACGGCCCACCAGGCGAAGTACGGCTTGCGATAACGGTGAAACAGGAAGGCGCAGAGAGCCGCGAGCGCGGCGGTGAGCCCGGCCTGCAGGAGGGCCGCGTGCAGCTCCTCTGCGGCGGTGGCCGGCACCGGTGATTGCATGCGCGAAACAAACGCGGTACCGACGGGCGGCGCAACGCCGACGGCTCTCGACAGGCCGAGCGGCGCCGCGTACCGTTCCCGCGTGGCCGCTCCCCCTCCGACCTCGGCTCCCGTCGTCCAGCTGATCCACGTGTCCAAGACCTTCGGCGAGGTCAGGGCGGTGGATCGGGTGTCCCTCGAGATCCGGCGGGGCGAGTTCTTCTCCATCCTGGGGCCGTCGGGGTGCGGCAAGACCACCACCCTGCGCCTGCTCGCCGGTTTCGAGCAGCCCGACCCGGACGGCGGCGAGATCCGCCTGGTGGGCCGGCTGGTGAACGACCAGCGCCCCTACCAGCGCGGCATCGCGATGGTGTTCCAGAACTATGCCCTGTTCCCCCATCTCAGCGTCGAGCGCAACGTCGCCTTCGGCCTGGAGCAGCGGCGCTGTCCCTCGGCCGAGATCGGGGAGCGGGTCGCCCGCGCGCTGGCGATGGTACGCCTGGATGCGGCGACTTATCGGCGCCGGATGCCGGCCCAGCTCTCCGGCGGACAGCGGCAGCGCGTGGCCCTCGCGCGCGCCCTGGTGCTGGAGCCCGAGATCCTGCTGCTCGACGAGCCGCTCGGCGCCATCGACCTCCAGCTTCGGAAGGAGATGCAGCTCGAGCTGAAGGCGCTGAACCAGCAGCTCGGGACCACGTTCGTCTACGTCACCCATGACCAGGAGGAGGCGCTCACCATGAGCGACCGGATCGCGGTCATGGATCACGCCCGGATCGCGCAGCTGGGCACGCCGGCCGAGATCTACGAGAGCCCGCGTACGGCGTTCGTCGCGCGCTTCATCGGGGCCTCCAACTTCGTGACCGGCGTCGCCCGTCGGCGCTCGGAGGGACGTTGGGAGGTGACCCGGCCCGACGGCGGTGGCTTCCGGGTCCCCGATCACCCGGGCATCCAGGAAGGCGGGGAGGTGCGGATCGCGGTGCGGCCCGAGTGGATGGATCTCTGGCGCCCGGCCGAGGCGCCTCCGGGCGAGAACGCGCTGCTCGGCGCGGTGCGGGAGGTGATCTACCGGGGAGAGACGCTCCACGTCCTGGTCGGACTTCCCGACGGGGAGGACGTGACGGTCGCGCTCCGCAACGAGGGGCAGCTCAGCAAGCCGCTCCCCTGGCGCCGCGGCGATCCCGTGGCGGTCGCCTGGCTTCCCGAGGACTGCCAGGTTCTGGAGGACGGGTGAGCGGCATGCGTCGGCGGGTGCTGGGCTGGCTTGAGGCTCGCGCCGCGGCCAAGGCCTGGGCCTTGCTGGGACCGGGCCTGCTCTGGCTCCTGCTCTTCTTCCTCGTCCCGCTGCTCATCATGGCCGCGTACAGCCTCATGCCGCGGGGGACCTACGGCGGGGTGGAGACCGGCTTCACCCTGGAGCACTACCGCCGCTTCTTCGATCCGCTCTACCTGGCCATTCTCCGGCGCACGGTCGGGTGGTCGCTCGGCTGCACCGTGGTGTGCCTCCTCCTGGGGTATCCGGTGGCGTATCTGGTCGCCCGGGCGGGGCGGTGGCGAGGGGTGCTGCTCTTCCTGGTGGTGCTTCCATTCTGGACCAGTTTCCTGGTCCGCACCTTCGCCCTGATCTTTCTGCTCCGTGACGGCGGCCTGGTGAACACGCTGCTGCTGCGCCTCGGCCTGATCGAGGCTCCGCTCACGCTGCTCTACACGCCCTTCGCGGTGCTGCTGGGCCTGGTGTATGGGTTCCTGCCGTTCATGATCCTGCCGATCTACGCCTCGCTGGAAAAACTGGATCCGACGCTGCTCGAGGCCGCGGAAACGCTGGGCGCGACACCGGTGGCGCGGTTCCGGCGAATCACCCTGCCGCTCTCCCTGCCCGGCGTGGTGGCGGGATGTTTTCTCGTCTTCATCCCGGCGACGGGCTCCTTTCTCACGTCCGACCTGCTCGGCGGAGCCAAGGAGCTCATGATCGGGAACCTGATTCAGAACCAGTTCGCCGCCGCCCGCAACTGGCCGTTCGGCTCGGCGGCGTCGTTCGTGGTCACGGCGCTGGTCCTGGTGGCGGTCGCGGCGTATCTCCGCGTGCGCGACCGGGCGGCGGACCAGGCGGCGTGAGCGTGCGCTCCCGGGCTCCCGCCTGGCTGGTGACCGTGGCCGCGCTGGTCTACGGCTTCCTCCACCTGCCGATCCTGATTCTGGTCGCGTTCTCGTTCAACGCCTCCAAGTTCTCGGCCGAGTGGCGGGGCTTCACCCTTCAGTGGTACCATCGCCTGCTCGAGCGGGCGGACGTGATCCAGGGACTCGAGATCAGCCTGGTCGTCGCCACGACGTCCACGGTCATCTCGGCGGCGCTCGGAACGCTGGTGGCGCTCGCGCTGGCGCGGCACCGGTTCCGCGGGCGGCGGGCGGTCGAAGCGTTCCTCTACGTGCCGATCGTCACCCCCGAGATCGTGGTGGGGATCTCCTCCCTGCTGCTCTTCGCGCTGATCGGTCTGCCGCTCGGCGTCGGCACCATCATCCTCGCTCACGTGGCCTTCAGCCTGTCCTTCGTGGTGATCGTGGTCCGAGCCCGATTGGAGGGGATGGATGCCAGTCTGGAAGAGGCGGCGCTGATTCTCGGGGCCGACGAGATCGCCACCTTCCGGCTGGTAACCCTGCCGCAGCTCTGGCCCGGCGTCGTGGCCGGCGCGCTGCTGGCATTCATCCTGAGCTTCGACGACTTCCTCATCACCTCGTTCGTGGCCGGCTCGGGATCGTCCACGCTGCCGATCGTGGTGTACGGGATGGCGCGGCGCAACGTGGAGCCGAGCATCAACGCCATCAGCACGATCATCCTGGTAGTGACGACAGCCGTCCTCTACCTGGCCGAGCGAGTCACCCGGGAGGGGTGAGCCATGATGAGTGATTGCCCGGAGGAGCATGTGGATGCGGGGCGGATCTCCCGCCGCGAGTTCGTCGCGCGGGGACTGGAGATGGGGCTCGGGGCCGGGGCCATCGGCAGTCTGCTCGCGGCCTGCGGAGGTCGAGAGCAGGCGAGGCCCTCGACCCTGCAGGCCACGGCCGACCTGGGGCCGATCGAGCGGGAGCTCCACATCTACAACTGGTCGGACTACATCGCCGAAGACACCGTGGCGAACTTCGAGCGGGAGTTCGGTGTGCGGGTGACCTACGATACGTACGAGAGCAACGAGGAGATGATCGCCAAGCTCCAGGCGGGCGCCACGGGGTACGACATCATCGTCCCGACGGGGTACGTGGTCCAGGCGCTCGTCGCGACCGGGCTGGTCGCGCCCCTCCATCGAAAGTATCTCACCAACTGGGGCAATCTGTCGCCCATCTTCCAGGACCTCCCCACCGATCCCGGTAATCTCCACACCGTCCCCTGGCAGTGGGGCACGTCGGGAATCGCGTACCGCCGCGACAAAGTGTCCGCCGTGGTGGACAGCTGGGCGGTGTTCTTCGACCGCCGGCTGAGTGGGCGGATGACCATGATGGACGACGCTCGCGAGGTGATCGGGGCCATGCTGCGCTATCGGGGGCACTCGCTCAATTCGCTGGATCCCGCCGAGCTGGCCCGGGCCAAGCGGGACGCCATCGCCGCCAAGCCGCAGCTAAAGGCCTACATCTCGGCGCCGGTGAAGGGTCAGCTGGTCTCCGGAGACGTGTGGCTGGCCCAGCTCTGGAGCGGCGACACGATGCAGGCCCAGGCCGAGGAGCCCAATGTCGGCTACGTTCTGCCGAAGGAAGGCTGCACCATCTGGAACGACTCGCTCTGCATGCCGGCATCGGCGCAGCACCCGCGGGCGGCGCACGAATGGATGAACTACATCCTCCGTCCCGAGGTGGGCGCCGCGATCAGCCGCGCCACCGGATACGGCACCCCGAACGTTGCCGCGGCCAGGCTGCTGGAGCACCCAGTCACGTTTCCCACCGAGGAGGAGCTCAAGCGGCTGGAGTTCCCCACCGATCTCGGAGCCGCGACCGCCGCCTGGGATCAGATCTGGACCGAGATCAAATCCGCCTGACCGGCGGGTGACCTGGCTCACCGAAGCGCCTCCTGCCGCGGAGGGACATTGCGGGTCCGGGCCGCTCCCGGCCCGCACCAGGAGGAGCTCATGAGTCTCGTCAAGGATCCCGTTTGCGGCATGGAGGTCGATCCGGCCCGCGGCGCCGCTGCCAGCGGTACCCATCAGGGTGTCACCTACTACTTCTGCTCCAAGGCCTGCGCCGACGCCTTTCGCGCCGATCCTTCGAAGTACGCCGACGCCGAGCGGCACGAGCCGCCGTATACCGCGACCGAGCATACGGCCGCGCCCAAATTCGGATCGGCCGGGAGCGGCGGCCTGGAGAACGAGCCCGGGCCCGAGCGCCACCTGCGCAAGTGAAGCGGGCCGGCACCGGGTCGGCCGCGGATTTCCTGCCGCCGGTTTCCACCCTGCCCGCGCTGCGCGAGGCGGCGGCCGGGTGCCGCGGCTGCGGACTGTATCGCTACGCCACCCAGACGGTGTTCGGCGAGGGTCCGCCCCGGGCCAGGCTGATGCTGGTCGGGGAGCAGCCTGGCGATCAGGAGGACCGGGCGGGTCATCCCTTCGTCGGACCCTCGGGACGGCTGCTGGATGAGGCGCTCACCGAGGCGGGGATCGACCGGGGCACGGTGTACGTCACCAACGCGGTCAAGCACTTCAAATTCGTGCGGCAGGAGCTGACCCGGCGGCGGCTGCACAAGAAGCCGGCGGCGGGAGAAGTGCGCGCCTGCCGGCCTTGGCTCGAGGAAGAGGTCAAGGTCATCCGGCCGGCGCTCATCGTGGCGCTGGGCAGCACCGCGGCCCAGTCGCTCCTGGGCCCTCAGTTCCGGGTCACCCGCGAGCGCGGGCATGTGGTGGAGTCGCCCGCCGGTCCGGTACTGGCCACGGTGCATCCATCGGCGATCCTCCGCGCGCCGAGCGAGACTCGCGCGGCCGACCAACGTGCGTTCGTACGCGATCTGACCGAAGCGGCGCGCTGGCTCGCCCGGGCCACCGCTCGTCGAGCGAGGCCTGGCGCGAGGCCGGCCCGGCGGTCGAGCACCTCCCTCCGCTAGTGCACCAGCTGCCCGAACAGTGGATGAGCTCTGAGCGGGGCCCACGTGGGGTCGCTGCGCAGCTCGGCCGGGCTGACCCAGCTCGGCACCGTGACCAGCGGCGCCAGCAGCTCCAGGGCGGGCGCTGGCTGCCCCAGGAGGACGTAGATCCGGGCCAGGTGCACCCGCGCCGACGGTGCGCTCTGCGCGTCCCGCGCGCTCGGGAGGAGCTCCACCGCCCGGCGCCCGGTCCGGACCGCCTCTTCGCCGCGGCCGGCCAGCGCGAGCGCGATCCCGTAGCGCGAGAGCAGGGTCGGATCATCCGGGGCCGCCGCCACCTGGCCCGCCAGCAGCGCGCGCGCCGAGTCGCCATGCGCGCGCGAGCCCGCCGAGTTTCCGCGGCGGCCCGCCACCTCGGCGGCGAGGAGGTGATATCGCGCGGTGTCGCCTTCGAACGAGCCGGGACCGATCGCGGCGACCGCGGTGGCGAACGCGGTGTCCGCCGTGAGCGGCGCCGCGGAGATCGCATCCGGTCCGAGGAGCGCCAGCGCCAGACGGCCCGGACTCACCCGGGTGAGCGCGAGCGTTACGGCGGCCCGGCTCGCCTCCCGGTCGCCGCGCCAGATCAGATAGAGCATCGCCTTGGAGGCATACGGATCGGCCCAGTCGGGCGCGAGCTGGATGGCGCGGTCGAGCGACCGCTCCGCCTCGGGGTAACGGCGGATGGCCAGATAGGTCTCCCCCAGATCCCGCGCCCGGACGGCCGAGCGGGGGTCGATTCGCAGCGCCTCCTCGAACAGGTCCACCGCGTGGCCCCACTCGCCTCTGCGCCGCTCGACCTGGCCCATGGCGCCCAGCACATCGGGGTTGCCCGGGTCCTGGCGGCGCGCGGCCTCTAACTCGGCCAATGCCCGATCGTAATCGCGCGCTCCCCAGGCGAGGTAGTACGCCTGCGCCAGGTGCGTCTCCGGGAGCCCGGGAGCCAGGCGCCGCGCACGATCCAGCGCGGCCCGTGCCGAGTCGAGCCGCACGGCGGTACGTTCGTAGTAGAAGCCGTAGAGGGCCGCATGCCCCTGGCTCAGTCGTGCCCATCCTGCGGCGAAGCCGGAGTCCAGCCCAATCGATTTGCGGTACAGGTCGACGGCGGCCTCGATGTTGAGCCGGGTGTAGCTGCGCGCCAGGTATTCGCCGCCCCGGACATAGAAATCGTAGGCATCCCGGCTGGAGGTGCCCGCGGCGGCCGGCGGCCGGTCCGACCCGCGCAAGGCGACGTCCAACGCCGACGTCACCCGCTCGGCGATCCGCGATTGGACCCGGAAGACCTCGGTCACCTCCTCGTCGATCGACTCCGCCCAAAGATGACTGTCGTCCGTGACCGCGATGAGCTGCGGCGTCACCCGGACCTGATCCGGCCGCCCGGTGCTCCGTTCCCAGCGCACGCTCCCTTCCAGCACGTACCCCGCTCCGAGCTCGCGCCCGATCTGGCGCAGAGACTTGGGGCTGTCGCGGTACTGCTCGGCGCTGGTCCGGCTGATCACCCGAAGCCCCGACAGGCTCGCCAGGCGGCTGGTCAGCTCCTCGGTCAGGCCGTCGGCGAAGTACTGATCGGCGGGCGGTCCGAGATTCTTGAACGGAAGGATCGCGAGCACCGGAGTGGTGGGGTCGGCGATCGGGTCGGATGCGGCGCCGCGGCGGGCCAGCGTCCACCAGCCGGCTACGGCCGCGAGGACCACCAGCACGGCGGCAGCCACCGCGCGCCGCTCCGGAGCTCGTGACCGGCCCGGGGCGAGCGAGCGCACGCCGGCGGGGGTGACCGCGCTGGTCACCCCGGTTTCTCCCAGGGCCCGTGAGAAGGCGTCCATGCTCTCATAGCGATCGGCCGGCTGCCTGGCCAGAGCGCGGAGGAGCACCTGCTCGACTGCCGCCGGAACGTCGGCGCGGACACTCCGGAGCGGCGGCGGCGCAGTCGTGAGCTTGCGGGCCAGGATGGCGCGGGCGTTGGGTCCCGTGAATGGCGGCCGGCCCGCGAGCGCCTCGTACACCACCGCGGCCAGGGCGTACTGATCACTCGCGCCGGTGAGGATCTCGTCGCCGGCCGCCTGTTCGGGACTCATGTACGTCGGCGTGCCCACGGTCACGCCCGTCTCCGTGAGCCGGCCCGCAGGATCGCTGTCGGGGCCCAGCTCGCCCCCGGACTCCTCGAGCGCGTAGGCGATGCCGAAATCGGCCAGGATCGCTTCGCCGGTCGGCGAGAGCATGATGTTCTCGGGCTTGAGATCGCGGTGGATTACGCCCGCCGCATGGGCGTAGGCCAGCGCCGAGGCGACCTGGATGGCGAGATGGACGGCAGGTCCCATCTCGAGCGGGCCCGCCCGCCGCAGCCGATCGCGCAGCGAGCCGGCCTCGACGTAGGGCATGGAGTAGAACAGGCGGCCGGCCGCGCTCCCCGAGTCGAACAGCGGCAGGATATGGGGATGCTGCAGGCGGGCCTGGGTTCGGATTTCGCGCTGAAACCGCTCGACGCCGAGGGCCGCGCCCAGCGCCGAATGGAGGACCTTGAGGGCCACCCGGCGGCCATGCCGGAGATCCTGCGCCAGGAACACCGTGGCGCTCGCGCCCCGGCCCAGCTCCTCCTCGATCAGGTAGTCGTCGGCCAGCTCGGCCGCGAGCCGATCATGCGCGTCGGTCAGTGGTCCGCGATGAGTCATGGGGGTGCCGCAATGTACGGTCCGGCCGCTCGGGCGACCAATGCAGGATCGTGCTCCTGCCGGCGGGATGGTGCGCCGGGCTGCAGGTGTTGCAAAGTCGACCCGCATGATCAAGATTGAATCGCACTCCCCCTTCCCAGCAGCGGAGGACGGCCGCGTGGACGCCACGGCGACCTTCATCAAGCGCTTCGGCGACCTGGTGACCCTGCTGCGGGTCGATCCAGGCAACGATGCTGCGCAAGATCTGGCGCTGTCCGCGGCGGCCGCGGCCGTGCAGACCGGTCCGATCGAGCTCGAGGCAGGCATCGCCTGGGCGCAGATTCCCGACGATATGCCGCTCAAGGCGCGCATGCTGGCGCGTCAGGTCGATCGGATCCGGATCGAGGCCGGCGCCGATCCCGACGAGCTGCAGGCGCTCGCCCGCGCTCTGGCGCACGATGTCACTCCGCTTCCCGGCACTCCCAACATCACGGTCGAGCTGATCCGCCTGCTCGCCCCTCCTGAGCCGCCGCCGCCCGGGCCGGCCAGGCCGGATCCGGACGGCGGCGCCAGCCTACAGCACACCGTCCCGGACCGACGGGTCCCCACCGAGCGCCGCCAGGCCGAGGAGCGGCGGCGACAGCCGCACGGGCGGTTCCGCGGCACCGAGCGGCGGCGGGGTGCGGACCGCCGAACCAGCGGCGAGCGGCGCCTCCATCTGGTGCGAGACCAGCAGGCCCAGATCGCCCGGCTTCGAGATGCGCTGGCCTGGGCCTCGCGCACTGAGGCCTGGGAAGAAGCGCTGCACGCGGCGCACGGTCTCGCCCGCCTGGCGCCGCGGGTCCCGGAGGTCGACCGGCGGATGCTCGGCATCGAGACGAGGCGCGGCCTGTCTCGATCGACGCTCGAGGGAATCATCGAGCTGGCGGAGCACGACCTGGCGCTACGTGCCAGCGCGGCGGAAGTGCTCCGCTGGGTCGGACTCGACGCGGCGGAAGCGCTGCTCGACCGTCTGCGCCGCGGAGAGGCGCTCGGCGTGCGGGTGTTCGTCTACGACGTGCTCGGCGGGATGCCCGAGGCGTATCGGATGGTGCGGCCGATGCTGCGCAGCACCGACCCGCGCCAGGTCCGGCATGCCGCCGCCATCGTCGCGCGGCTGGGGCTTCCCGAGTCGGTCGGCCTGCTGGCCGCCCTGGTGGAGCATCCCGACGAGCTCGTCCGCGCCGCGGCCCTGCAGGCCCTGGGCGACCTCCACGGGGTGCCGGTCGTCCTTCCGTTGCGCGAAGGCCTGCGGCATTCCTCGGCCCGCACCCGGGCCGCCGCCGCACAGGCGGTGTCCGCCTGGCGCGGCGGGGAGCTGGCGGACTTGCTGATCAAGGCGGTCAAGGAGGAGCGGGACCGCGACACCTGGCAGAGCATGGTCGCCGCGCTGGGCTCGATCGGCAGCGCCGATGCCTGCGCCGCGCTGGGGGAGATTGCTCTGACCGGCCGGAGCCTGCTGCGGCGCACCGGATACAGCACCGGCCAGCGCCTCGCGGCGGTTGCCGCGCTGGGACTGGCCGGGAGCGCGCACGGGGTCGCGACTCTGCAGCGCCTGGCCCGGGACGGCGACGGCGCGGTGGGCTACGCCGCCGACCGGATGCTCAAGGCGGAGGGCCGCCGGGCCGGCTGAGCCGCATCAGCGGTGCACATCGAATCCGGCGACCAGCACGTCGAGGTTGTGGTTCACCCGAAGGCCCACACTCCCGTCCGCCGGCATGGTCTTGGCATCCGCCGAGTACACCTCCTGTCCGTTCACCAGGAAGCGGAACTTGGTCGGGTCCTGCTTGTGGTCCACCTCGAGCAGGTTGGCTCCGGTCTTCTTCACGGCGGCGCTGGTCACCCAGCCCTTGCTGACGTCGGTGGTCTTCTCTCCCTCCCTCCGCTTGATCAGGTAGCTCCCGTCCTGGCGAACCAGGAAGTAGGTGTACTGCTCTGCGGCGCCGTCGAGCGACTGGCCGCCGAAGAAGAGACCGTATCCTTCCGCGTGCGCCGAGGGCTTGGTCTGGGTGAACGTCGCCAGGGTGTGGAAGGGGCCTTTGCCGGCCTTGTCCGCCCGGTACAGGATGATGGCCGGCCCGGTCACCACGTGGAGGCCGCCCTGCTCCTGCTTGATCGATGCGCCGCTCGCATCGCCGCGATCGGCTCGGACCGACCATCCCGCCGGTACGGCGCCGCCTCCCGGGGCGGCGTGATCGGGGTCGCTGTGCGAATGGGCCGCGCTGTCCTGCTGGGCGGCCAGCGGAAGCGCGAGAGCCGCGAGGAGCACGGCGGTGGAAAGCGATGCGCGCATGGGTGCCTCGTTCGGGTGAGCCAACGGGTTGCGGGACAGAAGGTCGGAAGCTAACCTACGGCCTTCCACGACGCGGACGCATCATCGGAGGGCGCGATGTACTGGATCGGCGTGCTGCTCGCCACCATCGGCGCGGGTCTGATTCTCAGTGCACTGACGTTCGTCTCGACGCTCATCGGGGTGCTGGTCAACGCGATGATCGTGCTCATGGCCGGACCGCTGATCGACCGCGCGCTCGCCCGCCGAGAAGGCTCCCGGAGCTAGCTCTCCGGCTCGGCCCCGGGCTCCGGCGTCGTCGCGGAGCGCAGGGCCGCCTCGTAGTTGATCTTGAGGCTGCCGAACAGCTCCCGCAGTCCTCGCACCTTCATCTGCAGGCCACCCCCCCGCCGGGCCATCGTCGACATGAGGCCGGCCGTTTCCGCCAGGCCCGACAGGCTGAGCCCGCCCGATTTCCCCTTGATCTCGTCCAGCAGCCGGATCAGGCCGCGCACGACGACGTCGTCGGCGCGCAGCGCGGACATCTCCTCGATCACGGCATGGATTCGCTGGAACCGCTGCGGCAGGGTCTGCAGATACTCGAGCTGCGCCACCTGTCGCGACGAGAGCTTCTGGGCCATACGCACGATCCGGTGGCGGGATTCGTCGAAAACCCTGTCAGTGATTCGTCAATCTAACGCCGAACGGTGAATCTCTCGGCTGCACGTTGCGTAGGGCAACGGGCCTGGGGTCTGGGACCCTGGGTCTTCCCACTCGGTATGCGGCGCTACTACTGCAGGTAACCCTATGAAGCTCTCGGACCTGTCCATCCGCCGGCCGGTGCTCGCCAGCATGCTGAGCCTGGCCCTCGTGCTCTTCGGTGCGCTGGGGTACTTCCAACTGTCGGTGCGCGAGTTTCCCGACGTCGATCCGCCGATCGTCTCGGTGAGCACCGTCTTGCCCGGCGCCAATCCGCAGGTGGTGGAGTCCGCGGTCACCGACATCCTCGAGGAAGAGCTGAGCACGGTGGAGGGACTCAGGACGCTCACCAGCTCGAGCCAGGAGGGTATCAGCAACATCACCCTCGAGTTCAATCTCGATCGCGACGTGGAGGCCGCCGCGCAGGACACCCGCGACAAGGTGGCCCGGGTGCGCGAGCGCCTGCCCGAGGACGTGGAAGAGCCGGTGGTCGCCAAGCAGGACGCCGACGCGCAGCCCTTCTTCTGGCTGGCCCTGTCGGGGGCGAACTACGATCTGCTCCAGCTCTCCGACCTCGGCGACCGGCTGGTGAAGAGCCGACTGCAGACGCTCCCCGGGGTGGGCCAGGCGCGCATCTTCGGCGAGCGCCGCTTCTCCATGCGGGTCTGGCTCGATGCCTCCCAGCTGGCGGCCCGCGGCCTCACGGTGCAGGACGTCCAGCAGGCGATCCGGAGCCGGAACGTCGAGGTGCCGGCGGGCCGCATCGAGTCGGAGCGGCGGGAGTTCACGGTCCGGAGCCTGGGCGAGCTCAAGACCCCGGAGGAGTTCTCCGACCTGACGGTGAGCAATACCGACGGGGTGCTGGTCAAGCTGCGCGATCTCGGCCGGGTCGAGCTGGGGCCGGAGGACGAGCGGAGCACGCTGCGCTACAACAGCACGCCCGCCGTCGCCATCGGCGTGGTGCGGCAGTCCAAATCCAACATCATCGAAGTGGCCAAGCTGATCCGGGCGGAGCTGCCCCGGATCCAGCAATCGCTCCCGCCCGGCGTGCACATCGACACCGCCTTCGACCAGTCGATCTTCGTGCAGCGCTCGATCCAGGAGGCCGAGGAGACCCTGCTGATCGCCGCGGGATTGGTGGTGGTGATCATCTTCGTGTTCCTGCGAAACCTCCGGGCCACGATCATTCCGGGGCTCGCGATCCCCACATCCATCGTGGCCACGTTCGCGATCATGTACTTCCTGGGCTTCTCGATCAACAACTTCACCCTGCTCGCGCTCACGCTCGCCATCGGCATCGTGGTGGACGACGCGATCATCGTGTTGGAGAACGCCTACCGGCACCAGGAAGAGCTGGACGAGAGCCCCGATCTGGCGGCGACCAACGGGACCCGGGAGATCGCCTTCGCGGTGCTCGCCACGACCATCGCCCTGGTGGCGGTGTTCACCCCGCTGGCCTTCCTCAAGGGCTCGACCGGGCGGCTGTTCAACGAGTTCGGCATCGCGGTCGCGGGATCGGTCATCATCTCCGGCTTCGTGGCGCTCACCCTCACGCCGATGCTCTGCGCCAAGATCCTGCGGGTGCCGCCGCGCCACGGGGTGCTCTACCGCGCGCTGGAGCAGGGCTTCAACAGCCTGGCCTCGGGGTATGCCCGGGCGCTCGGCTTCGCCCTGCGCCACCGGCTCGCCGTGGTCGCGCTCGCCGTGGGGGTGACCGTCGGGGCGGTATTCGCCTTCCGCGGGCTCAAGCGCGAATTCGTCCCGCCCGAGGACCGGGGGTGGTTCTTCAACTTCATCATCGCGCCCGAGGGCTCCTCGCTGGCCTACACCGACGGATACCAGCGCCAGGCCGAGGCGATCCTGGCCAAGACCAAGGGCGTCGCGAGCTACTTCAGCGTGGTGAACCTGGGCGACGGCGTGAGCCGGGGAATGATCTTCACCAACCTCGAGGACTGGTCCACCCGCACCCGCTCGGTGCAGGACATCATCGGCGAGGTGCAGCCCCAGTTCTTCGGTATCCCGGGCATTTTCGCCTTCGCCAACAATCCGCCGGCGTTCGGCTTCGGCAGCCCGGTCAATTTCGTGATCCAGCACCCCAACTTCGACTCGCTGTCGCGAGGGAACGACACGCTGCTGGCCCGGGCCCGCCAGGTGGCGGGGCTGATCAACGTGGACAGCGACCTGCGGGTCAACAAGCCGCAGCTCACCGTCACCTTCGACCGCGATCGGGCGGAGGACCTCGGCATCCCGGTGGCGGACGTGGCCACCACCCTGCAGGTGCTGCTGGGTGGCAACAAGACCAGCACCTTCACCCGCAACAACAAGCAGTACGACGTCATGGTGCAGCTCGACCCGCGCGCGCGGGCCACGCCCAGCGACATGACCGGGCTCTATCTCCGCGGGCGCGGCGGGCAGCTGGTCAAGCTCGAGGCGCTGGCGAACGTGCAGGAGGGAGTCGGCCCTCGGGAGCTCAACCACTTCAACCGGGTCCGCGCCGCGACGCTCACCGCCAGCCTGGCCCCCGGCTTCACCCTGGGCGAGGCGCTCGACTCGCTCAACCGGATCGCCGCCGACGTGCTGCCCCGGGGCAGCAGCACCGCCCTGGCCGGCGAGTCGCGCGAGCTGGAGGAGAGCGGCTCGTCGCTCTACTTCGCCTTCGTGCTGGCGCTGGTGGTGGTGTTCATGGTGCTGGCGAGCCAGTTCGAATCGCTGGTGCACCCCTTCACCGTCCTGCTGGCCGTGCCGCTGGCGGTGACCGGCGCGCTCTTCACCCTGCTGATCGCCGGATCGACCATCAACGTCTACAGCCAGATCGGCATGATCCTGCTCATCGGGCTGGTCACCAAGAACTCGATCCTGCTGGTGGAGTACATCAACCAGCTCAAGGAGCGCGGGCTCGACACCGTGGCCGCGGCGCTGGAAGCGGGACGGATCCGGCTCCGGCCCATTCTGATGACGTCGGTGGCCACCATCATGGGAGCGCTGCCGATCGCGCTCGGACTCGGCGCGGGCTCGCTGAGCCGGCGGCCACTCGGATTCGCCATCGTCGGCGGGCTCCTGTTCTCGACCATGCTGACCCTGTTCGTGGTGCCGGTGGTGTACGTGCTCTTCGACGCCGGCCTTGCCCGGGTCCGGCGGCGCGCCCCCGCCCGGCACGGGGAGCTGGCCCCGGTGGCGGAGGCCGAGTGATGCTCGCCCTGCTCTTCGCGCTGCAGGCCGCCGCGACCGACGTGGTGCCGGCGCAGGATACGATCCCGCAGGTCACCCTGGGCGACGCGCTGCGCCGCTCGGCGCAGCTCGATCCCGACTACGTGCAGGCCCTCGGCCGGATCGACAACGCCGAGTGGTCTCGGCGGGCCGCGATGCTCACGTTCATCCTGCCGTCGGTGTCGCTCGGTCTGGATGAGACCAAGTATTCCCAGGACTTCTTCAATCCGGCCAACCCCGCGGTGCCCACCAGCACGCTCGTGGTGGGCCGCGCGACCGCCAACTACGAGATCTTCAGCGTCCGGAAGTTCGCCGAGCTGGGCCGCACCAAGGCCGAGCTCGCCAGCGCGGAAGCCGGCGAGGTCGAACAGCGCTTCCAGGCGGCGCTGGAGACGGAGTCCAGTTACTACGACGTGCTGGTGAACCAGGAGCTCAAACGGGTGGCCGACGAGCGCGTGGCCCGCGCGCAGGAGGGACTGGCCGTGGCGCGCGCCCGGGTGTCGTCCGGCGCCGCCGTGCCCACCGACTCGCTGCAGCTGGTGCTGGAGCTCACCCGGGCGCAGGTGGATGTGCTGCGGCAGCAGAACGCGCTGCGCACCGCGCGGCTCGACCTCGGCCGGCGGGTGGGCGTCGCGGGTCCGGTGGACGCGGCGCCGCTCGATACCGCGCCGGCGCCTCCGCTCCCGATCACCATGGCCGAAGCGCTGCGGGCCGCGCTGGACCAGGGGCCGCAGTACCGGGCCGCCCAGGCCGACGAGCGCGCCGCGGATGCCACGCTCAAGTCGATGAAGAGCGACTACCTGCCCACGGTGAGCATCGGCGGGCTGCACCAGCGGTACGACACCCAGATCTTCCCCGGCGCGGCCAACATCAGCTCCCTGACGTTCAGCGTGTCGTTCCCTCTGTGGAACGACGGGCAGCGCGAGATCGCCGCCAGCCAGGCCCGGGTCGATCGGGACGTGGCCCGGGCCATCCGCCAGGATCTGGAAGGCGCCGTCCGCCGCGACGTGACCCGGGCCTACGACGGCTACGATGCGCTGCGCGCCGCCGTGGAGCTGGCCCGGGTGGCGGTCACCGTCGCCCGGGAGACCTACCGGATGCAGGAGCTGCGCTACCGCGCCGGCGCCGGCACCATCCTCGACTTCCTCGATGCCCAGGTGAACCTGGCGCAATCGGAAGCCGACCTGGTCCAGGCCCGCTACCAGACCCGGCTGGCACTCGCCGGGCTGGAGGCGATCCTGGGCCGCCGACTCTTTTCCGGGAATGCATCGTGAGACCGACGCAGACCATCAGGCCGCACCTGCTGCCCGCCCTGCTGCTGGGCGCGGCGGCCGTCGCCTGTAGTGGAGCCGAAGGCAAGTCGAAGAACGCCGCCGGCGCGCCCGGCGGAGGCGGTCCGCCGGCCATGCCGGTGGAGGTCGTCGCTGCCCGGACCGACACGGTGGTGGACGCCATCCTCGCCACCGGCCAGATCGAAGCGATGCAGTCGGTGGAGCTGCGGCCCGACATCGAAGGCCGGATCGCCGAGATCGTGGTGCGCGAGGGCGCCACCGTGGCGCGCGGCGCCCCGCTGTTCAAGGTGGACGACGCCGAGCTCAAGGCCGAGGTGGACCGCGCCGAAGCCGACCGCGACCTGGCCCGCCAGTCGCTGGCCCGCACCCGCGAGCTGCTGGGCCAGAAGGCGTCCAGCCAGTCGGAGCTCGAGCGCGCCGAAGCCACCTCCCGCAGCACCGAGGCTCAGCTCGCGCTGCTCAAGGTGCGGCTCGACCGCACGGTGGTGCGGGCGCCCTTCGCCGGGGTGGCGGGAGAGCGGCACGTGAGCCTGGGTGACTACGTGACCACCAGCACCCCGCTGCTCACGGTGCAGACCGTCTCGCCCCAGCGGGCCTCGTTCCAGGTTCCCGAGCGCTACGCCGACCAGCTCAAGGTGGGCCAGCAGGTAACCTTCCGGGTCGCCGCCCTGCCGGGACGCGAGTTCACCGGCCGGGTGGACTTCGTGGACCCGCTGGTTCAGCTTCCCGGACGGACGATCACGGTCAAGGCCGTGGTGCCCAACCCGCGGCGTGAGCTGCAGGCCGGAATGTTCATCGAGGTCCGGCTCGCGACCGCGGTGCGGCCCGAGGCCGTGATCATCGCCGAGGACGCGGTGCTGCCGATCCAGGGCAGCAGCTTCGTGTGGGTCGTGCAGGGCGGCAAGGCGACCCGGCGACAGGTGGAGCTCGGGGTCCGCACCCCGGGCCTCGTGGAAGTGCGGAGCGGCGTCGAGTCGGGTGAGGAGGTCGTGGTCGGCGGCCAGGAGCGCTTGGCCGAGGGCGCCCCGGTTCAGGCCAAGGTGGTGGATCGGACCCGGACGGGTCCGCCCGAGGTGGAGGCCGCCGGGGCCGCCGGCAAGGACACCGCGAGCTAGGAGAGAGCGTGCTGGAGCCCGGCACCGCCCCGCCCCCATTCACCCTCGAGGACGCCGGCGGCCGCCGGGTCTCCCTCGCCGACCTCCGTGGCCGGGATGTCGTGCTCTTCTTCTATCCGGCCGACGACACCCCGGGCTGCACCAAGGAGGCCTGCGGTTTCCGCGACGCGTGGGCCGACCTGACCGCCCGCGGAGTGACCGTCCTCGGCGTCTCGCCCGACCCGGCGGCCTCGCATCGCGCCTTTGCCGAGAAGTACCGGCTGCCCTTTACCCTCCTGTCGGACCTCGACCGATCGGTCATGCGGGCCTATGGTGCCTACGGCGAGAAGACGCTGTACGGCCGAAAGGTGACCGGCGTGATCCGCTCGACGGTATGGATCGGCCCGGATGGACTGGTGCGGCGGCACTGGCCCCGAGTATCCAACGCGGCGCTGCACCCGGGCAAGGTCCTGGAGGCGATTCGCGCCGGCTGAGCCCGCACAGGGGCTATATTCCACACCTCCCGTATGATGGATCCGCGCATGACCGCACGCAGTGCCCAGCCGTCCTCGGCCCCCCCGAGCCCACGCCCAGCGCCGCCCGCCTCCCGGCCCTTCCTGAGCTGGCTCTGGGAGTGGACCAAGTCGATCCTCGTCGCGCTGGTGGTCTGGTTCTTCCTGCGGACTTTCCTGGTCGAGGCCTTTCGGATTCCCTCCGGGAGCATGGAGAACACCCTGCTGATCGGAGACTTCCTGTTCGTCAACAAGGCCCTCTACGGCGCCGAAGTCCCGCTGGTGAAGACCCGGCTTCCCGCGGTCCGCGAGCCGCGTCGCAACGACATTCTGGTCTTCGACTCGGTCGAGGAGGAAGGGCTCAAGGTCGTCAAGCGCCTGATCGGCGTTCCGGGCGACACGCTGGCCATGGAAGGCGGCGTGCTCTACCGCGACGGCAAGCGGGTGGACGAGCCGTACGCCCTGCACGGCGACCCGACCCGGTCCGAAGAACCGATGCAGCGCGCCAAGATGCGCCAATGGCAGCTGCCGCACGTGGTTGGTCGGGACACCGCGAGCTACCAGCCCGATCTCCAGGATTGGGGACCGATCGTGGTGCCGGCCGACTCGTTCTTCATGATGGGCGACAACCGCGACAGCTCGTACGACGGCCGCTACTGGGGCTTTCTGCCCCGGGCCAACGTGCGGGGACGGCCGCTGGTGGTCTACTTCAGCTACGATCAGACGAGCTGGCGCTCGTGGCCGATCATCACCGCGGTGCGGTGGGGTCGGATCTTCACGGTGCCTCGTTAGGCGCCGTCAGTGATGAGGGCGGGGAGCTTCGGGCAGCGACGAGCGGCTGAGCGTGCGGGCGATGTAGACGGCGGTCCGGCCGCAGGCGGCGCAATGCAGCGTGATCCGGCCGCCGGCCGCGTCGCCGGAGCGTTGGGGGACTCGTTCGATGGCGGTGGCGTTGCAGGAGGGGCACACGAGAGGTTTCTGGTCCCGATCCGCGGCGATCAGTATCAGCGCTTCCGGTGCGCGATATTCCTTGATGCCCCTACGTCCCACGGCTGCACCTTCCCGGCGGAGCCCCGGGTGGCGGACATGATCGGCTCCGCTCGTCCTTCAGAATTTAGGAAACCCCCGTTGCCGGCGCAAAGGTGGATCGGCAGCCTCGTAACCACTGTATGCCTTGCAATGGCGTGCGCTTCCACACTGTTCGCGCAGGAGCTGCATGAAATCCGACTGGTCGCGGATCCGAAGGCCGAGAGCTATCGCTTCGAGCCGGCATCGATCAAGGCCAGGCCGGGCGACCTCCTGCTGTTCCGGGTCGTGAGTGGCGCACCCCACAACATCGCCCTCGAGCCCGGCGATATGGCGGATGCCGATCGGCAGGCGTGGAACGCCGCGCTTCCCCGCCGGACTGCGGACCTGAGCGGCCCGCTCCTGGTGCGCTCCGGAATGACATACCGAGTGGTGGTGCCGGCCGTGCCGCCGGGAACCTATCGGTACTTCTGCCTCACCCACCGGGCCTATGACGAGAAGGGCGAGATCGTAGTTCACTGAGCGCGACCCACCGGTCGCGCGGGTACGCCCCAGGTCCACCCTGGGGCGTTGCTGTATGCGATTTGAATAGGTAGCGATTGCTACTACTAGCCAACGGGGTCCCACGGTGCGAAGATTCGGCTGCGTGGGGCGACCGCCCCCATCCACCTGGACGCGTCGGCGAAGGAGGACATTGTGGTATCAGAACTTGGCGGCTCGCAGATCTCGACCTTGCTGGAGACGTTGCCTGGGATCGCCAACGTTCTGCGGAGCCCGGTCGCGGACGCCCTGAGCAACATCATCCGCTCGGCCGCCCGACTGTCCGAATTCAATGTCGCCGATGCCGATGAGCTGGTGAAATACGCTACCCGCCGCGGACTGCTTGGTCAGGACGAGGGAGATCGGCTGCTGCAGGAGGTCCATCTGGCGGAGCAGCGACGGGTCGAGCGGGCAGCCGACCGGGAAAAGGCGCTCAAGGCCAAGGCGCGGGCAAAGGCCAAGACGGTCCGGCCGGTGAAAGCAGTCAAGAAGAAGGCGGTGAAGAAGGCGGCCAAGGCCAAGCGGCGCTAGCCGCGGCCGTCCTGATCAGGTCTTGAACTGCTGCATCAGGGACGTGAGGCGGGTGGCGCCCTGGAGCAGGTCGCCCGCCGCCGACGCCATCTCTTCCGTGCTCGCGCTCTGCTCCTCCGCTGCCGCGGTCACCTCTTCGCTCGCGGAGGCGTGCTCGGTGGCGGCCTGACTCACCTCCTGGGTCCGCCGGCCGAGCTGCTCGACGATCTCCCGATTCGCCGCCGCCTCCCGCTCGACGTTCTCCGCCGCGCCGTGCACCTGCTCCACCGCCTCCGAGATCTCCTCCAGCGCCCGGGCGGCCGCGGTCGCCACGGTCTCGATGCCCTCCACCTTGGCCGACCCCGCGACCATCGTCTGGATCACGTTGCGGGTCTGACCCCGGATCTGCTGGATCGTCTTGGCCACGTCCTCGGCCGCCGCCGCGCTCGAGTCGGCCAGGCGCCGCACTTCCTCCGCCACCACCGCGAAGCCCCGGCCCTGCTCGCCCGCGCGCGCGGCCTCGATGGCGGCGTTGAGGGCCAGCAGGTTGGTCTGCGAGGAGATCTGCTTGATGAGGTCGATAAAGGCCGTGATCGGCTCGGAGAACCGGGCCAGCTCCTGGACCTGGTCAGCCGAGATCCGGACCACCTCCCGCACGTCGAGCAGCGTCTGACCCGCGGACGCCACGTCCGCCCGATGGCGCGCGGCCAGCTCCTGGATCCGGTCGCCCAGCGTCGCGACCTGCGACGCCGCCGCCGAGTTGGCCTCGGCGATCTGGCGCAGGCTCAGGAGCAGCGCGTCGGCCCGCTCCATGCCCTGCACCTGCTGCTCGGCGCTGGTCGCGATCTTGACCATGGCGGTGGAGATCTCGCCGCTGCTCGCCGCGAGCTCCTCGCTCATGGCCGAGAAATCGCTGGCGCTGTTGCCGATCTGGCTCGCCTCGCCGACCACGGCGACCACCACGTTGCGGAGCCGTCCGCTCATGTCGTCGAGCGCGCCGCCGAGGCGCTCCAGCTCGGTCGGCATCGACTCCACCCGCAGGGGCCGAAGATCGCCGCCGCCGAAGCGCTCCACCGCGCCGATCAGCTGGCTCAGCGGGCGATCCACCATCCGCACGGTCCAGAGCACGATCCAGACGCCGATGCCGAACGAGGCGAAGAACAGGAGCCACATCGTCTGCCGCCGCTGATCCGCCTGGAGCCGCAGCTCGCGCGCGCGCGACAGCGAGCGGCTGGTCTGAGCCAGGGAGAGCGCCCGCACGTCGCCGAGCAGGGTGTCGGACGGACTCCGGGCCAGCTCCGCCACGCGCCGGGCATCTTCCGGCCGGCCCAGGTCGGTCAGCGCGTGGGCCATGGCGTAGGCGACTTCGATCTTGGCCTGGTTGTCCGCGATCTTGTTGACGATGTAGCGATCCGACGTCGTGAGCGAAGGCAGCCGCCGGTACCGCCGCTGGAAGGCGTAGGCGGAGTCGCCCTGCTCCAGCATCTCGGCGCGGAGATCGTCGCCGGGGCGGACCAGATACTGCTCCGCCGAGCGCACCTCGCCCGAGACCGCGGAGACCAGTCCGTTGCCCAGGTCGGTGCCCTCGAGCAGCAGGCCCAGCTCCTGGTTGACCGACACGTCCAGCGAGCGGATCGAGGTCACTCCGAGAACGGCGATGCCGAAGACCAGGCCGATCAGCACCACCATGCCGGCGACGATCCGGCTGCGCAGACTGCGCATCGGCCTCACGGCGCCTCCGCGACCGCGGTGGCCTGGTTCTCGACCTCGATCCGGCCCCGGTGCACCAGGCCGATGTAGACGTTCTGGTTGGGCACGTCGCCGACGGCGTCGAAGGCCACGGCGCCGGTCACGCCTTCGAACGCAGGCGTGACGCTGCCGACGCCGGCGAGTGCCCGGCGAACGGCTTCGCGGTTCGGCCCCGAGCGCGCGATGACGTCCCGGAGGAGATAGACCGCGTCGTAGGTCGCGGCGGCCGGCTGGTTGGGCGCACCGGCATCGGGGAACTTGCGGTGGTAGGCCTCGACGAAGCGGCGGTTGCTCGGCGTCGGCAGTCCCGCGAAGTAGGAAGAGCTGTAGTACACGCCCTCGCCCAGCTCACCCGACTGCTCGATCCCCTCGAGGCCGTCGCCGCCGAGCACAGGGAACGAGAGACCCCGGGCCCGGGCTTCCTTGATGATGGACTCCGCCTCGCCTCGGTTACCCGCTACCAGCAGGAAGTCCACCTTCCGGCGCCGCGCCAATCGCTCGAGGTACGGACCGACGGCCGGGCGGTCGCCGAGATAGGGATCGACGCCGTCCAGCTCGCCGCCGAGGCGGAGGAACTCCTCCACGAAGGTGCGGCGAATCCCGCGGCCGTAGGGATCGTTGAGGTACAGGACGGCCCCGCGCTGGAAGCCGAGCCGCTTGCGAATCCACTGTGCCAGGGCGGCACCGTGGGCGTTGTCGCTGGGGCACACGCGGAAGGTGTACTGACCCGCCGCCGAGACTTCCGGGGCGGAGGAAGACGGCGAGATGGCGACCACCGGATCGGAGCCGCCGTTGTAGACCGGCGCCGCGGCGAGCGTGGCATCGGAGAAGAGATGTCCGATCACCGCCGACACGCCGGCGTCGTAGAGTTCCCCCGCCACGAACACGGCGGAGTCGGAATTGGCGTAGTCGTCGCGAAGGACGAGCTCGAGGGGGTGCCCGCCTATACCGCCGCTGGCGTTGATCTCCTCGGCCGCGAGCTGGGCCGCCAGCTGCATGGGCCGGCCGATCGGATCGGTGAAGGGTCCGGCGACACCGATACGGATCGGCCCGGATCCGCCATTGGCGCAGCCGACCTGCAAGGCCGCGAGCAGCAGTGTGACGACACGAGGGGCAATACGCCCGATCTGGCCGAACAATGCCAAGTGAGGCTCCGGAGTGCTCGCCGGCCTGCTGCGGTTGTGGAAGGTGTTGAGAAGGAACATGTTATCGATCGACTTTGGGTCCCGATGGAGTCGGAAGTGCAAAATGCGTACTCGGGTGCTTGGGGGTCACATGGCCGGTGAGTGGACCGATCGGTCCCCTGACGCGGTGTTCGATCTGCATGGCCAGTCGGTGGCGGAAGCCGCGACCAATGCGACTCGGTTTCTCCGGGCTCAGGCCAAGGCTCGGCCGGGCGGCGTCGTCCGGATCGTGACCGGCCGCGGGCGAGGCGGCGGCGGAGCGCCGATCAGGACCAGGGTCCGGACGCTGCTGCGGAGTGAGCGGGAGGGAGGAGGGGTGGTGGCGGATTACTTCCTGGAGGATTCGGAAGGGAGTTTTCTCGTTCGCCTCAGGTGAAGGTCAGGGGCGCGCGCCCGCGTCCCGATCCTGGCCCCATCGGTCGAGCACCCGGCCATCGACCATGCTCACCGAAGCCGTCGTGCCGGCACCTTCGGGTCGCCAGGTGAGCCGCAGCATCCGTCCGCGGCGTACCCACTGCATCATCTTCTGCTTGCCTTGTGTCGCGGTCTCGACGGCGCCGTAGCGACGCGCGAGCTGATCGCGCCAGGCGCGCAGCGTCGCCGGGCCGACCGGCGCGGAGAGCGCGATCACGCCCGCGGCGCTGTCGATGGCGCTCACCCAGACCGACAGACCCTTCGCGCTCGCGGAGTCGGGCAGCGTGCCGCGGCACTCGCGAACCCGCGGGTCCGCCCTGGCCTGTTCGCAGCGCAGCTGCCCGCGTCGCCGCTGGATCTCGGAGGCGATGTCCCGCAGCGACGCGCCGGCGTGAATGCCGAGAAACCCCAGTGCGCTGGTGTCCTGCGGGCTCGACATCGCGGCGAGTGCCGGGAGCGGCGCGAACCAGGCGCTCCAGGCCAGGGCGGCCGGGACGATCATGCGGTTCTCTGGCGAGCTGGGGTGGAGACACGAGAGCCCTCGCCGAGTGGCGAGGGCCCAGGTGGCCGAGCCGTGCGAGTGTGTTCGGAAAGGCGCGGAGCGCCGGGGTCAGACCTTGCGGACGTTGGAGGCCTGAAGTCCCTTGGGACCCTCGACCACCTCGAACTCCACGTTGTCGCCCTCAGCGAGCGACCGGAATCCCTCCGCGACGATGGCGGTGTGGTGAACGAAAACGTCCTTCCCACCTTCCTGCGCGATGAAGCCGAACCCCTTCGCGTCATTGAACCACTTGACCGTGCCCTTCGCCATTGCCACAACCTCTTGAAATGGGAGCCCGCAGGCCCCGGGGAAACCCCCAGCCCTCGTGGCCGGGTGAAAAAGCCCCAAAAAAAAGAGCCGTTCGGATTTAATTCCGACCGGCCGGCGTGACTAGGAAAGCAAAGGCGGGACCGCGCTATTCATGGTCTAAGGTCATGCCCGGTCCGAAAATTGTCAATATGGCCTAACGTCGATACGACCTACCGCAGAACGACTCCGGCGGCCCGGAGCTCGTGGTCCAGCAGCCAGCGCTTCCGGGTAAGGCCGCCGCCGTACCCCACGAGGCCGCCGTCCTTTCCGACTACCCGGTGACAGGGAATCAGGATGGCCAGGTGGTTGGCCGAGACCAGCCACCCGATCTGGCGGGGGTGCAGTCCAGTGGCTCGGGCGACGTCGTCGTAGGAGCGGGTCTCGCCCAGGGGGATCTTTCTAAGTGTTTTGAATACGGCAACTTGAGCCGGTGAAAGATCGAACCATCGGCGCAGGTGGTCGGGGTAGGGAAAGGGGCGGGAGGAGCCGGTGAAGTACTCGTCGAGCCAGCCGCTGGTCTGGAGGCAGGGACCCTGAGAGATATGGAGCTCGGGCACCGCCGCCCGGAGTCGGACCGCCCATTTGACGGTGAGCGCCCGGGAGGGAAATTCGACGACCAGCGGACCGGCCTCGCATTCGACCAGGGTCAGCGCACCAATCGGCGAGTTGTATGTCGTCCACTCCACGCGCATCCGGGCAATCTCCCGGGCCAACGGTGAGAGCGAAAGGTACCGCGGGAAGTGCGAGGGAGCCATCGGGTCCCTGCGCGTCCGGCAGCGCACACCTATATTCAAGCATGACCTCCCCGCAAACATTAGTGGTACGCACCTTCACCGACCGCGCCGAAGGGCTGTCCCACTTCGTGTTGCGCGCGGGCGAGGCTCCGAGGCTGTTGGCCTTCGATGACGCGCTCGGCTGTCCGGTCGAGACCGCGCTGGCCGCGCTGGAGTGGACCGGCGCGGTGGGCATTCTGCTGGATGACGATCTGCTGCACGCGGCGCGCCTCACCAGCGAGACGGCGGCCGCCGTGATCGAGCGCCGCGGTGCGGACGGGCGCCGGTTCGTCTATCTCGGTCCCCGGCTCGACGCGCCTCCGATGGATGTCTTCGAGGGGGCTGTGCTGTTCGACGAGCCCGGCGTGAAGGCGGTGGAATTCACCCAGCGGGCCCATGCGTTGGCCCACTTCCTCCGGGCCACCGCCGGCGCTGGCGCGTTGCTGGCCCTGCTCGGCCGCCGTGCGCCTGAGCTCCGGCACCTGCGGCGCTGGCTCGGCTCGATCATCCAGGAGCTTGATGGCCCGCGGCCTCTGGTGGCCGGATGGTTTGCCGCGAGCTCGGCCGGCTGCCTGTTCTCCTCTGCCGACCGGGAGACCACCTACCGCTACATCGAGGTGGGGCTGGAGAGCTGATCGGGGTCGCTCGACCAAACGGTTTCGGGTGCAGTTGTTGATACACATGTCCACAATCGTGTGGACCGAATCGGTAGGACGATGGCTTCAAGGTGGTTAGTAATCCACAATCCCGCCGCGGCTCAGTGGCGTAACCCGAATAAAATCAGGCACTTGCGAGATTGGGCCGGCACCCTATCTTAGTCTCCACGCGCCGGCTGGATACGTGCTGAGACCCCGAGTCACGGTGGCGGCCAGCAGGCGGGTTCGAGCGGGATATCAGGGGAGAATGCCGACGCAACCAAGGGCTCAGGCATTCGTTGATCCTGGTGATCACCCCGGCTCGAACAGGTGAAGCCAGTCGCGTGCTTCATCCGCCCCGATCTTGCGCCTCGGGGTGCAGTGCGAAAGGTCGGTCCGCGACCCGATCTGACTCGCAGCGCTCGAATGGACGAACCAGGTGGGATGGCCATCCGGCCTGGGGATCGAACCAAGGCTCCACCTCGCCCTCCCGAAGCGGCGGAACAGCCAACCGGTGGCAGGTGGGAGAAGAACGGCGGCAGCAATGCCTCGCCCTTGGATAGTCCAATCGGGAACGGCCGTCTAGCCACGACTAGGCGGCCGTTCTTTTTTTGTCGGTGCTTTGAGTGGGGCGGATGCACGTGGCGTCGGTGGTGCGCGATCTCGCGATCTGTAGGCGAAATGGCTGAGCGGGTTTGGCCGCCGATGAACGCAGAAAGACGCAGATGGCTCCGATGCGCTGGTGGCATTCGTCAGCACCAGCGTATTGGTTGGTGGCTCACGGCATAGACAGGGATCTTTCGCGCTCTCCTACCGTTCGTCGTGCTCTGCGTGCTCTGCGTGCCCAGCTTTCCAGCATCCATTCGCGTTATCAGCGGTCACCGGATTGGCTCCGCGATGATCGACGGACTCTCCCCACTCGCTGCGGCCTCGGAAGATGCGCCGATGATCGACTTGCCACAGCGATCGAGCGCTGAGCACGTCGTTGCCGTTGAAGTACTCGGACGACGCCAGCGCGTCGGCCATGCTGCTGGTCTTGGCGCTCGCGTCGTCGGCGTAGTGCAGCACTTCCGCCTCCAGGGTCATCGGGCGAACCGGCGCGCCGTGCTCGAGTACCCCGTGGTGGGACGCGATCAGGTGCTGCAGCAGCAGCACTTCGCGGTGGGTGCAGTCAGGCGCGTGCCGCGCCAGGTGCCGGTCGAGCATCAGCATGCCCAGGGTGACATGCCCGAGGAGCGCGCCGGCTTCGGTGAGCTCGAACACGCCGCGGCGCCAGGCATAGGCCTCGAGCTTGCCCACGTCGTGGAGCATGGCGCCGGCGAGCACCAGCTCGCGGTCGGCCCCCGAGGTGATCGCCACCGCGCGAGCGATGGCGACGACCTCGACCGTATGCCGGAGCAGTCCGCCGAGCTGCGCATGATGACCTGCGGTGCTGGCGGGGCACTCCTCGTAGGCGGAGCGGAAGGGCGGATCGTCGTAGAACAGGCCGAGCACGCGACGGAGGCGTGGCCGGCGGAGAGCACGGCGGGCCTCATCGAGCACCGTCCAGTCGGCGATCGTGGTGGTGGTGCCCGGGACGAGTGCCCGGAGCGGGACTGAATCGGCCGGGGCGACCCGCAAACCGGAGAGCTCGAGCTGCCGCACCCCGCGAAACGCGCCGACTCGTCCCGAGGCATGCACGATCGTGCCCCGAGCAACGTTGGCCGCCCACGCCTGCCGCTCGCCCCAGAGCGGGGCGGTGCCGATCCGACCGGCGCTGGTGCCCAGCACGAGGATGACGCCTTCCCGACCCTCGCCCCAGGCGCGCCGCTCAATCTGGTGGACCAGCATCGGTGCCTCGACGCGGGTGCCCAGGGGTGCCACGACGGGATCGGACGGCTCCGTCACGTCAGGCTGCAGTCCGATTACGTTTGCGGGCATGACCCCGCCTCACGTGTTGATCCTCGACGGCGACGCGACGCGCCGGGCCGAGATGCTGGCGCTGCTCCGGGAGGCCGGCCACCATGCGGCGGCAGCGCCCGATGGGCAGGCGGCAGCGGAGGCGCTGACCCGGCCGGGCTTCGACCTGATCCTGCTGGACCTGGGATGGCCGGAGCTGCGGCTGGCTCGGCTGCGAGAGGCGCTCGCCGCCGGCCCGACGGCGGAGCCCGAGTCGCTCGAGGCGGCGGAGCGGCGCCACATTGCGCTGACCCTCCGATTCACCGGCGGCAACAAGCGCAGGGCCGCCGAGCTGCTCGGCATCGCGCGCTCGACCCTGCTGCACAAGGTGCGCAAGTACGGCCTGAGTCCGGAGTAGCCCCGGACGGGCCGGTCAAAAACCACGTTGAATCCGTACCCGGCCGAGCCGGGACACCACGACCGTGCGGATGGCGGCGCCTCTGGTGATCCGGAACGTGGCATTGGATAGGCCCATGGTGAGCCCGACCGGTGAAAAGGTGAGCTTCCGGATCGGGCCGGCGAGCAAGGCACCCTCCGAGGCCGGCCCCGGCCCCCGCCAGACGACCGAATCGGCAAGTGTGGCGATACGAAGGCTGTCGGGCGCGACGGTGAGGACGAGCGGCCGGCTCAACAGAATGGCCGCGACCCGGGCGCGGCTGTGGGCCAGGATGACTGCCTGCGCGCCCTGCTCAGCGCTCCAGCCATCGCGGAGCGGCGCCATGCGGGGCAGGGCAATGCCAAGCAGCAAGCCGGTGACGGCGAGAACAAGGGTAAGCTCCACCACGGTGTAGCCGCGTCGCATGGTGGCAACGATGGTGACGGTCTAGTAGCGGGTGGTATGCCGGGTTACGCACGCCGGTGCAGGAAGGTGCGTGGCCTTGCCGGGAGGCGGCCGGAGGGCGATACTAGCTCTACCCCGGACCCCCATCTGGAAGGACAACACCTGTTCACCTCCGAGCAGCTCTTCGACGAGGTCGGGTCGTCGGCTGATGTGCTCCGGCATGCCCCATTCCTGGAGCGTGCCAGGGTCGAACGCGATCTCGACCGCGAGGTTTCGGCGCGCCTGGCACTCGCCGCGTATGTGACGGCGCGACTGGTGGACCGCCTGAACGAGGGAGCGCCGGACGACGAAAGCCGCGAGGCGTTCGCGTGGCAGGTGGACGCCGTGCGTCGGCACCTGTCCGACCTCCCGGCGGAGCTGCCCGAAACGGCGCACCTTGTCGGCATCCTGGAGCAGGTCCCACCGACCGGACAGGCGCGGACCGGCCTCAGGCTCGGCCTCACCGCCTATGCGTATTTCCTCGAACATGAAGCCCGCCTAGCCGAGGCCCTCGACGTCCTCGGGCTCGCGGCCCGCAGCCACGGCAGGGCGATTCCCGTCGGAGAGTTCGCGGCGCTCGCGCTGTTCGCGGCCAGGCTCCGCCGGCTCCAGGCCCAATGGGCCGCGGCCAACGCCAGCTATGCCGCGGCGGAGGAGGCCGGCCAGGTCACCGGAGACATGGTGACGGTGCTGCGGAGCCGGATCGGGCGGGGAGGCGTCCTGCGAGGTCAGGGCAATCTTCCCGCCTGCCGCTCGCTGACCGAATCGGTCCTCCGGAGCGCCGAAGAGCTGAATCTCCGCGAGGTGCAGGCGATGGCCTGCGCCGATCTCGCGGCGGTGCTGGAGCTGCAAGGGCTGCTCACCGAGTCGGTGCAGGCCAAGTACCGTGCCTTCCGGCTGTGCGACGACGAGATCCAGCGGATGCGGTATCTTGGCGATCTCGGTATCGGCCTGGCGCAGATCGGCGCCTTCAGCGCCGCGCGTACCGCGTACGAGATCGTCATCGGGTCTCAGGCGAGCTTCCTGGTCCGCACCAACGCCATCCTCGAGCTCATGGAGCTGGAGTCGGGGGTGGACAACCGGGTCGCCTTCGAGCGGCTGCGCGCCGAGGCGGAGAGCGTGCGGGAGCGGATGACGCCGAGCATGACGGCCGACTACCTGTACAAGCTGGGCATCGGCCTGGCCCGCTTCGGCAAAGTGGCCCGGGCCCGCGAGGTGCTGAACGACGCGCTTCGCCTGACTGAAGCCACCGGATTGAACGCGTGGTACTTCAGGATCGAGCGGACCCTGCAATCGCTCCAGAGCGGGACCGACGCGCGCGAGCCCAATCCTCCCGTGTCGGCCGGCCTCAGCGAGCTGCCGGCCGTCCAGGAAGTGGCCCTCGGGCTCCGCGAGTATGCTCTGTCGGGCGCCTAGGTGTTGGCGCCCTGAGTCTCGAGCGACGCGGCGGGGACATCGGACGGGCCGGTAGCGTCAGTCCGGGTGCAGGCGCTGGTCAGCAGGGCCAGGGACAATGAGGCGATCGCGAGCCAGGTGGAAGCGCGACGAGCCATGGCGGTACCCTCCGGTGATTCGAATCGGGATAGGGGTACCGTCAATGTGTCGCGACGCTTCCTGACGATTTAGGGCCTTTTTGCGACAATTAGGGGCCGATTTGCGACACTTGCTCCTCGCTGCCGTCCCTCCGGAGCGCCTGTTCAGGCTGCGGACCCTGGATCCCGACCGGTTCCAGTGGCTCGCGGTCAGCGGGTGGCCGGAGGCGGTCGAGGTCATCCGGGCCAAGCCGATCGACATGGCGGTCGTCGATCCGCTCCTGACCGGTGGGTCCCCTCGGCACCACGGCATCGAGCGGCTGCGGCTCTTCTTTCCATCGCTTCCCCTGCTGGTCTACACCGATCTCACCCCGGCCAACGCCGCGGTGCTGCTGCAGCTCGGCCGGGCCGGGATCCGGCGCGTCATCGTCCACCGTTTCGAGGACGCACCCGCCGCCCTTCGGGCCGCCCTGCTGAGCGAGCTGGAGCAGAGCGCCTCGCAGCAGGTGATGCAGGAGCTCGAGCCGACCCTGCGGGAGCTGCCCGCGGAGCTGCGCGAGGCGCTGGAACTCATGCTGCACACCCCGGGCGACGGTCCGACGGTCACCGCTCTGGCCGACCGGGCGCAGCTCACCCGGCGCACCTGCGAGCGCTGGTTCACCAAGGTCGGGCTGCCCTCGCCGCGCACGGTCATGGTGCTGATCCGGCTGCTGTACGCCCACCGACTGCTGCTGGATCCCGGGTATACGGTCGAGGACGTCGCGCTCAAGCTGGGCTACAGCAAGACGAAGACCCTGCAGATGCACCTGCGGGCGGTCTTCGGCTACACCGCGGGCGAGCTCCGGGTCTCCCTCAGCAGTGAGGACGCGCTCGGGGTCGTGACCCAGCGCTATTTCCACCAGCTCAGCCAGGTAGCCTCCTGATGCCGCGCATCCTGATCGTGGACGACGAGCCGATGCTGCGGCGTACCTATGAGCGGGCCCTCCGTCCCAATGGCCTTGAGGTGACCGCCGTAGGCGATCCGCACCTGGCCTACGAGCTGCTCGAGACGGCGGAGTACGACCTCGTGCTCCTGGACATCCATCTTCCCGGCTTCGCCGGGGATGCGCTCTACCTTGCCCTGGCTCGGCGCTGGCCGCGGCTGGCCGGCCGGGTGGTGCTCATGACCGGCGATCCCGGCGCGCTCGACCGGGATTGGCCGGCGGAGCTTCGCCAACGACCGGTCCTGCTCAAGCCGTTCAGTCTCGACGTCCTGGTCGAAGCCGTCGTGCTCGCCCTGGCCGAGGCCGAGGCGACCGAGCCGCAACGGAAACGGAACGGCGGATGACAGCTGGTCTGACCCTCGCGCCGCCGTCGGACGGCCTCGCGACCCTGCGGGAGTACCGCGCCCTGGCCCCCTGGGGCCTCCGCGACCTGGCGGCGCTCGCCGCTGGCGTGCTGGATGCGTCGGGTGTGGTGCCCGTGAACGCGGCCGCGCGGGCCCGGCCGAGCGAGCGGACCATCCGCTTTTACGTGGCCCGCGGGCTGGTGAGTCCCCCGGACGGCCGAGGCACGGCCGCGGTGTACTCCTACCGCCACCTGCTCCAGGTGCTCGCCATCAAGCTGCGGCAGATGGAGGGAGCCACGCTGGAGGCGTTGACCCGCGAGCTCACCGGCCTCACCGGCGACCTGATCGAGCGCCGGGTGGCGCTGGCGCTCGGGCCGGGGCTCCCTCGCCCCGATCGACTGCCCCTGCTGCAGGCGCCGGGAACGGGTCGAGGGCGGGTCGGCCGCGCGGTGCTGGGCTGGCTGACACCGGTCGAGGCCGCCCGCGGCGGCGTCGAGGTGGTCCGGCGGATCGCGGTGGCGCCGGGCGTCGAGGTCCTGATCGACGAGCAGCATCCGGTGCTCCGACTCAACGGCGACACCGCCGCGATCGCCGAGGCGCTCCGATCGGCGCTCGGCGGCCTCGTCTCCTCCTGACTTTCCTCCCCTTGAGGGTGCAGCCATGGCCACGATCGTCCTGCTGGTGGTGCTCGTCGTCGTCGTGCTCTGGGTCATCGGGGCCTACAACGGTCTGATCGCGCTCAAGAATCAGGTGGCCAACGCCTGGAAGCAGATCGACGTGCAGCTCAAGCGGCGGCACGATCTGATTCCCAACCTGGTCAACACGGTCAAGGGCGCGATGGAGTTCGAGCGCGGCACGCTGGAGGCGGTGATCGCGGCCCGCAACAAGGCGGTGGGCGCCACTGGGGTGAAGCAGACGGCGCAGGCCGAAGGTGAGCTCACCCAGGCGCTGGGCCGGCTCTTCGCCCTGACCGAGGCGTACCCGGACCTCAAGGCCAATCAGAATGTGCTGCAGCTGCAGGAGGAGCTCACCAGCACCGAGAACAAGGTCGGCTTCGCGCGCCAGCTCTACAACGACACGGCGACGCAGTACAACACCAAACAGGCCACCTTCCCCACGCTGCTGGTGGCGGGCCTCGCGAAGGCGCAGCCGGCCGAGCTGTGGGAGATCGAAGACGCCGCCGAGCGGGCGGTGCCCAACGTCGATCTGTCGTTCAACAAGCCGGCGACGTGAGCGGGGACGGCAACCTCTTCGCCCAGCAGGAAGCCAATCGCCGTCGCTCCACCTGGCTCACCGTCGGATTCATCGTCTTTTTCGCCTGGGTCGGGTTCGGCGGCGATCTCGCCTTCGGACTCCTGACCGCCGACGCGCCTCCCGAATCCTACCACCACGTCATCCCCGTCATCGGGATCTTCACCACCCTGGTCGCCGCCGGGATCTGCTGGTTCTCCTGGCGCTACGGGGCCCAGCGGGTGCTCTGGTCCACCGGGGCCTGGGAGATCGTCGAGGCCGCGACGCCGCCCCAGCGGCAGCTGGTGAACGTGGTGGAGGAGATGGCGATCGCGTCGGGGATTCCCAGGCCCAGGGTGTACGTGGTGCCGGACCCCGATCCCAACGCCTTCGCCACCGGCCGCGACGCCGAGACGGCGAGCATCGCGGTCACCGAAGGCCTGCTCGAGGCGCTCAGCCGTGACGAGCTGCAGGCGGTCGTGGCCCATGAGATGGCCCACATCCGCAACCTGGACATCCGGCTGATGACGCTGCTGGCGGGGATGGTGGGCGCGATCGCGCTCATGTCCGACGGGATGGGGCGGATGCTGCGCTTCGGCCGCTTCGGCGGCGGCAGCCAGCGGAGCAGCAGCAGCGACGGCGGAAACGGCAAGGGCGGCGGCAATCCGCTCGGCCTCATCGTGCTGGTGCTCTGGCTGGTCACGCTGATCGTGGCTCCGGTGGTCTCCCAGATCCTGGCGATGTCGGTGAGCCGCAAGCGCGAGTACCTGGCCGACGCCAGCGGCGCGCAGTTCACCCGGAACCCGCTCGCGCTCGCCTCCGCCCTGGAGAAGCTCGCCGCCGCCACGGCCCCGACCCGGGCGATCACCCGCGGCGCCGCCCACCTCTGCATCGTCGATCCGTCGCCCGGCCTGCTCTCGGAGCGGAGCGGCCTCCTGGCCGACGTCATGGCCAGCCACCCGCCGATCGCGCAGCGGATCACCAGGCTTCGGGAGATGGCGTACGTCGGGCCGGCGGGCGAGGCGGGTGGGGCGTTGGCGCAGGCGAAGAGAGAAATGTAGGTGCCCTACCCGCCTCGAGTGCTCAAATCCACCAGATCCGCCGTAAAGGTTCCCGGGTCGAACGGCAAGGCCACGACCAGGTCGGCGCCGGCGCCGCGGGCGGGGGCGCCGTCGCCGGTGGCGAGGGCCACCAATCGGTAGCTGCGGCCTTCAGCGGGCAGGAAGCCGCCGAAGGGATGGGCCCCGGCGGCGTCCGTCCCCGCGCTCACCACCACCAGGCGGACGCCCACGCCTTCCACGCGGGCCTGCAGGTCGGCCACGTCGGCCGCGGCCTGGACCTCGAAGCCGACGTGCCGAAGCAGCAGCGACACCACCCGGGTCAGATCCTCATCCGCCAGCAGCACGACGGCCCGGCCAAGACTCAGCGCCGGAGCTGACGCGGCGGGAGACTCGAGGTCCACCATCCGCACCCCCGCGACGTAGCTCTTGGTCCGGACTTCCCGCAGGTCGCCGATCTGGCGCACGATGTCGCGGATCCGGCGGAGCGCGGTCTGAATGTCCTGCAGTCCCTCCCGCCGCTTGGCCTCCGGCATGGCGGGGTCCGCCAGCAGCAGCTCCACGTCGGCGAAGGCCGACATCAGCGGGTTGTTGATCTCGTGATGCAGGGTCACCGTCATCTCGCCGATGGCGGCCAGCCGCTCGGCGCGAAGCAGGTCCCGCTCGGAGGCGGCCAGCGCCTTGCGGAGCTCCCGGGCGCGGCGGACCCGTTCCAGCACCTGAGGCAGCATCTCCGTGAGGGAGGCATCCTTGGCGAGATAATCGTCGGCCCCACGACGGAGGGCGGTCGCGGCGAGCGACTCGTTGCCGTGGGCGGTGATCATCACGACCGCCGGCGGGTGGGGCCGCGCCCGGATGGCGTCGAGGACCTCGAGGCCGGTGCTGTCGGGCAGCTGATGGTCCAGGAGGACGACGGCGATGCCGTTCCCGTCCAGCCGCTCCAGGGCCTCACGGCCGCTCGCGGCGTGCACCACCTCGGCGATCCCTTTCGCGGCCAGGATCTTCTGCACCAGCCGCACGATCATGGGGTCGTCGTCGACGAGCAGGATGCGGCCCGGAGCCGCGGGCAGGGGCACGCTCAGACGCGCCCGTCGTCCAGGAAGACGAGCGCCTGGCGATGGCCGATCACGGTAGCCAGGGCGTCATGGACGCTCGGGTCCAGCATGCCGCCGACCAGGTCGCGCATCCGCTCGACCGCGATCTCGGGCGGCATCTTCTCCTGGTAGGGCCGGGACGTGGTGAGGGCGTCGTAGATCTCCACCGCCCCGATGATGCGCGCGCCGAGGGGGATGGCCTCGCCTGCCAGACGGTCGGGATATCCGGTGCCGTCCCAGCGCTCGTGGTGGCTTCGGACGAAGGTGATGACATCCTTCAGGTGGACCAGAGGGGCGAGGATCTGGGAGCCCACCAGCACGTGCTGCTTGACGTGCTCGAACTCGACGTCGGTGAGCGGGCCCTGCTTGTTCAGGATCTCCTCCCGGATGCCGATCTTGCCGATATCGTGCAGCCGGCCGCCGGTCCGGATCGCCTCCACGGCCTCGTCGCTGCATCCCATCTGGGCGGCGATGCTGGCCGAGAGGTCGGCCACCCGGGCGGAGTGGCCGCGGAGGTGGGGATCCTTGGCCTCCAGGGCGTTGACCAGCGCCTCCAGCGTGGCCACCGAGATCCGCTCCTGGGCCGCCTGCTCCAGCCGCCGCTCGGCGACCCGGAGCGCGACTTCCTCCTTGAGCCACTGATTGATCTGCTGGCCCTCGAGGACGGTATCGCGCCGGCGCAGCGCGTTCTGGATGGCGCGGCCGAGCACCGGGAGATCGATCGGCTTGATGAGGTAGTCCAGCGCGCCGCGCTGCATGCAGAGGGCCGCGCTGGTCGCGTCGTTGACCGCGGTGAGCATGAGCAGCGCGAGGTTGGGCTCCAGCTCCAGCACCCGGGGCACCAGATCGATGCCGCTGGTGCCGGGAAGATTCACGTCCAGCAGCATGCCGGTCACCTTGCGCCGCTCGAGCAGGGCGAGCGCCTCGTCCCCCGTTGCCGCCGTCGCGACCTCGTAGCCTTCGTGGACGAGATACTTCCGGACCGAGGTCCGGATCGCCTCTTCGTCATCCACGACCACCAGCGTCACCGGACCGTCAGGCACACACACTCCTGCCAGGGAGGCCCCGGGTCTCGGATCCGGACCGGTGCCTCACGCGGCGAACTGGAGTCTGCTCAGGGAGACTGGAAGCTAGGAGCCGATCCGGACCGGGTCAATCACCGTCCACGAAGGAGACCGCCACCCGCTCCGGGATGATGCCGGCGTCGAACCCCCGGTCCAGCAGGCGCTGCACCGCCTCCCGTCCCCGGGCGCCGTAGTCGACGGTCCAGTGGTTGACGTACATCCCTACGAAGGTGTCGGTCCGCTCGTCGCCGATGCCCCGGTTGTACTGCTTGGCGTGGGCCAGAGCCGGGGCCCGGTGCTCGAGCGCGTAGACGATGCTGGCCTTGAGGTCCCGGGCGATCTGGGCGGTGACCGCCGGCCCAAGGTCGCGCCGCACCGCGTTGCCGCCAAGAGGCAGGGGAAGCCCGGTATCCTCCATCCACCAGGCGCCCAGGTCGGCCCAGAGGCGCAGGCCGCCGTCGGCGTAGGTGAGCTGGCCCTCGTGGATCAGCAGCCCGACCTCGACCTCGCCCCGCTGGACCGCCTCCTCGATCCGGTCGAACGGGACCACGACCGGCTCGATTTCCGGCTGGTAGAGCCGGAGCGCCAGGTAAGCGGTGGTGAGCAGGCCCGGGACCGCGACCCGGCGCCCCCGGAGCGCGGCCCGCGGGTCGGCCGGCGCCGGCGTGGCGGCGACCAGACGGGGTCCGTAGCCGTCGCCCATCGAAGAGCCGGAGCCGAGGAGCGCGTAGTCGCGCCAGAGATAGGCATAGGCGTGGATGGAGACGGCGGTGACCTCCAGCTCCTGGCGGCGGGCACGCTGATTGAGCGACTCGATGTCGGAGAGCTCGTGCACGTACCGGAGGTCACCGGTGTCGAGCTTCCCTTCGGCGAGCGCGTAGAACATGAAGGCGTCGTCGGAATCGGGACTGTGGGCGACGTGGATGGTGCGGGGCATGGGCTCCTCGATGGGCGGTACCGCCCTACCGCCGGCTCTTGAACTCCTCGATCACCGGCGCATGGTCCCGATACTCGGGTCGGCCGGCGGCGGACTCGGCCGCGTAATGGCTGGCGAAATCGCGCCGGGCGCGCTCGGCGGCGGCGCTGTCGCCCGCGAGCTCGGCGGCGCTTCCCAGGACCACGTAGCCCAGCAGATGCCCCGGGTGTTGTCGAAGGATGGTGTCGGCGAGGGCGCGTGCGCCGGCCAGATCGCCGGTCTGGAGCCGGAGGACGGCGGCATGGTAGCGCGCGTCTGCGTCGATCGTGTCGAGCTGGGTGTAGGCGCCGAGGGCCATCGGGGTGAACCGCAGGACCTGGGCGCTGTCCCCTCGCTGCGCCGCTTCCATGATCCGGTTGAACAGCCGGTCGAAACGCTCCCTGGGCGACATCTGGCTGATGTCCGGGGCCGGACCGCTCGGTGTCCCCGAGGCTTCGGCGCCGCCGGCCCCGGGATTGGCCATCTGGGGAATGGCCGGCGCGGGCTGGTCCCGCTCCACCCGCCAGACGATGGCCCCGATCAGGATGGCGCAGAGACTTGCCGCGACGAGCCACGCCAGGCGCTCGGTGCCGGCGGCGCGTGCCGCCGGCGCGGAGGCCTCGGCCGGCTCGCCGCACCGATGACAGAAGTGAGCCTGGGGCGACAACGTCGCCCCGCAGTGGCGGCATGCCCGCGGGCTCAGGGTGGCGCCGCAGGCGCTGCAGAAACGGCCTGAAGCCGGCGCTCCGCACGCCGGACAGGGGCCGGCCTGCGGCACTGGAGAGGAGGGAGCGGTCATGGGAGTGGAAGCGTACACCGGTCGGTACAGGGCGGGTAGGCCGTCGGTAGCGGGGCGGAGCGGGTGCGCTTACCGTTGGAGCGGTCCACGGGGCCGCCGCCCCACCGTTCCCCTTCGCCCGGGTCCACCGCCATGGCGCAGCAGAAATCCCGGTCGCCCGGCCCCGCCGAGCGGCCGAGCCTCGAGGGCTTCCCCAGCGACCTGAGCGGGGCGGGGAAGGAGGACCTCGTCGCGCTGACCCGCCGCTTCGGCGTGGACTTCCTGCGCCTCCAGTTCACCGACATCCTCGGCGTGAACAAGAACGTGGAGGTTCCCCGAGGCCAGTTCGAGAAGGCGCTCGACGGCGAGATCATGTTCGACGGGTCCTCGATCGAGGGGTTCGTGCGGATCGAGGAGTCGGACATGCTGCTCAAGCCCGATTTGGGAACTTTCCGGATTCTTCCGTACGACGATGAAGGAGGGCGGATCGCCCGGCTGCTGTGCGACATCTACACCCCCGACGAGGAGCCGTTCGCCGGCTGCCCCCGCACCACGCTCAAGCGCCAGGTCGAGCGGGCCCGGAAGCTGGGGTACACCATGATGGCGGGGTGCGAGGCGGAGTTCTTCCTGTTCGACAAGTCGGCCGACGGCGCCCCGACGCCGGCCACCCACGATTCGGCCGCCTACTTCGACCTGGGGCCGCTGGACCGGGGCGAGGAGATCCGACGGGTCATCATCGAGCAGCTGTTGGAGATGGGCTTCGAGGTCGAGGCGGCGCACCACGAGGTGGCCGCGGGCCAGCACGAGATCGACTTCCGCTACGCCGACGTCCTCACCACGGCGGACAACCTCACCACCTTCAAGTTCGTGGTGCGGAACGTGGCCAACCGGTACGGCTTCCTGGCGTCGTTCATGCCCAAGCCGATCCAGGGGATCAACGGCAGCGGGATGCACACTCACCAGTCGCTGTTCCGGGGGAAGGACAACGCCTTCTTCGACCCCAAGGCGGAGTTCCAGCTTTCCCGTGTGGCGCTGAGCTACATCGAGGGGCTGCTGCAGCATGCCCGCGGGTTCTGCGCGGTCACCAACCCGCTGATCAACAGCTACAAGCGCCTGGTGCCCGGGTACGAGGCGCCGGTCAACGTGGCGTGGTCGATGCGCAACCGCTCGCCCCTGGTCCGGATCCCCGACCGGCGCGGGCTGGGTACCCGGTGCGAGCTCCGGATGCCGGATCCCTCCTGCAACCCGTACCTGGCGCTCACGGTCCAGCTCGCGGCCGGACTCGACGGCGTGGAGCGGAAGCTCCAGGCGCGGGAACCGGTCAACCGGAACATCTTCACCATGAGCTACCGCGACCGGCGGAAGTACCGGATCGACGAGCTGCCCCGCGACCTGCACGAGGCGCTGGAGATGTTCGAGAAGGACGCCGTGGTCAAGGCGGCGCTGGGCGAGCACCTGACCGAGCGCTTCCTCGAGGCCAAGCGGAACGAGGTGCTGGAGTACAACCGGCAGGTCAGCCGGTGGGAGATCGAGAACTACCTGGGGCGGTACTGACGCCGCTCAGCTCGAGACTCACGGTGCCGAACGACAACGGGAGCTCCAGCTGCACGGGCAGCCGCCGGGCATCGTCGGTGAGCCGGAGCCGCAGCGTGGTGCCGCGAGTCGATACCTCCACGACGAAGCAGGGCACCGACGAGTTGTCGTACAGCGTCACCGACTCCCGGCCGGTGACGCGCACCGTGATCGGGTTGTAGCCGGAGCGGAAGTAGCGGGAAATGGTGTACGTCCGCCCGCTCTCGAGCGGCGCGGTCCGGAGATAGTACATGAATGCCAGCTCGTCGAGCGCGTCCCGCGGGGCCACCCAGTCCTGCCCGCCACCTTCGAGCCGATAGCGGCTCGAGTCGGGGACGATCTGATAGCGCTCCTCCTCCACGCTGTTTCCCTGCACCAGCTTCCGGTGAAAGCGGAGGGACGCGAAGCGGGCCGAGCGGGTCCAGGAGGTGAGGTCGTACTGGACCCGGACCCCGGGCGGGCCGCCTGCCCCGGAGAAGGCGAAGACGAAGGCCTCCGAACCCTGCTCCTGTGCCCGCCCCACGGAGGCGGTCGCGGTCCCGACGGGAAAGTACCCCAGCTTGGCGTCGTAGCTCAGGGTCTCGCCCACCGCGAAGGGATATGGCGCCGGCGGCGCGGGAACGTGAGCGGGGGCGGCGGCGGGGGCGGCCAAGCCGGCGAGCAGGGCGCGAACGATCAGAATGGAAACGGGCATGGACACCGTGATGCGAAGGTGACGACGATATCGGAATATAAGCCGGCCGCCATGGACGCTTCCGCCCGTCCGCTCGCTCTCCTGCTCGATCTCGACGGCACCCTGTACGCGGACGGCGCGGCGGTCCCGGGTGCCTGCACGGCTCTGGCCCGGTTGCGGGAGCGCGGGGTGCCGTTCCGGCTGGTGACCAACACCACCAGCAGGAGTCGGGCCATGCTGGTGGAGCGGCTCCGGGGGTACGGATTCGAGGCCGCGGCCGAGGAGATCTTCACCGCTACCCTCGCGGGCGCGGCCGCAGTCCACTCGGCGGGGCTCAGGGTGGTGGCGCCGTTTCTCCCGCCGGCGGCGCTGGAGGACCTGGCCGGGCTCGAGCTCTCCGGCGGGGTCGCCGGGGCGGCGCGGAGCCGCCCTGAGGCGGTTCTGCTGGGTGACCTGGGGCCAGGCTGGTCCTATGCCCTCCTGCAGGAGGCATTCGAGTATCTGACGGCGGGTGCCGAGCTGGTGGCGCTCTCCCGCGACCGCTATTTCCAGCAGGGCGACGCGCTCGCTCTCGATGCCGGTCCCTTCGTTGCGGCGCTGGAGTATGCCACCGGCCGAACCGCCCGTGTGGCCGGCAAGCCCAGTCCGGCGTTCTACGCGGCGGCACTGGCCAGCCTCGGCGTCACCGGACCCGCGGCCATGGTCGGCGACGACCTCTGGTCCGACGTCGAGGGCGCCCAGCGCGCCGGGCTGGCCGGATGGCTGGTGCGCACGGGAAAGTTTCGCGAAGAGGTGCTGCGCAGCAGTGGCATCCGGCCGGACCGGATCCTGGCCAGCGTGGCGGCCCTGGCGGAGGAGTGAGGGTGGGCCGCGTCACGCCGCCGGGGCGCCTCCTGCCCTGGATCCTGCTGCTCCTTCCCTTCCGGCTGTCGGCCCAGGCCACCGATTCCGCCACGACCCCGCCGGCGAACGACAGCTCGATCGTCCGCGCGGTCGTGATCGAGCGGCGCGATGTCTTCGACCCGAGCGAGACCGGGTTCATTCCCCGATTGGCGAACGCGCTCCACATCGAGACCCGCGCGGTCACCGTGCGGCGCGAGCTGCTCTTCCGTCCGGGTGAGCCGTACGACTCGGCCGCCGTGGCGGAGTCCCAGCGCAACCTCCGGGCGCTCGGGATCTTCCGGCGGGTGACCATCGACTCCACCCGCACCGACTCGGGCCTGGTCATGCGGGTGATCACCCGGGACGGGTGGAGCACCAAGACCGACCTGCGGTTCCGCAGCGTGGGTGGAGACGTCGAGTTCACCGTCGGGCTGGTGGAGGACAACCTGCTCGGCACCGCCAGCAGCGCCTCGGCGCGGTACCGGAAGACCACCGACCGGACCAGCGTCGCTCTCGGGTTCCGCCGGCCTCGGCTCTTCGGCGGTGAGGTCGGGCTGGCCCTGGGCTACGAGGACCGCTCCGATGGCCGCCTCGCCGCCGCCGCGCTGGAGCAACCGTTCTATTCGTTGACCAGCCGCAACGCGTTCCGGCTGGAAAGCGAGAACCACGACGAGCGGGTGCTGCGCTTCTTCGAGGGAGAAGCGGAGGCCAGCGACAGCCTCCGGCGTCGCTACACGTTGGTCCGCGCCACGGCGGCGCGCGCCCTGGAGGCGTCCTCCGCCGGGTATGTGCGGCTCGGCATGCAGGCCCAGGTCCGCCGCGACGACTTCGTTCCCGAGGGCCGGACCGACCTCTTCCAGAAGACCGTGACCGGCGCCTTCGGTCCCTATGTCACCTGGAACCACGCCCGCTTCCTGGTCACCAAGGGGGTGGCCGGGTTCGCCCGGGAGGAAGACGTGGACCTCGGTGCCACGGTAACCGCGAGTCTCATGCTGGCGCCCTCGGCCTTGGGCTACGAGCGCGACGGGATCGCGCCGTCGGTCGGCAGCCGAGTCGGCGTGCGCCTGCCCAGCGGGTTCGGCTACCTCGAGGGTTTGGCGGGAGGCCTGTACTCCAGCGCGGGACTCGACTCCGGCGCGGTGCAGGTGGCGGGGACGGCCGTGCTCAAGCCCAGGCCGGGGCATGTGGCCATCCTGCACGCCGAGGCAGGCTGGCTGGAAAATCCGCTGCCGGGCGCGGAGTTCGACCTGGGGCTGAGTTTCGGTCCGCGTGCCTTCGGCAGCCACGCGTTCACCGGGGACCGTTCGTTCATGACCACGGCCGAATACCGTGTCACCGTGGCCGAGAACTTCCTGGGCCAGGCCGGGATCGGGATCGCCGGGTTCGTGGACTATGGCGGCGCGTGGTACGCGGGCTCGCGGCGCCGGACCGGCTGGGACACGGGGCTGGGCATTCGACTGGGAGCCACCCGCTCCTCGGATGTCGGCGCGGCGCGGCTCGACCTGGCGCACCGGTTCGCCAACGACGTGGACGGGGCGGGCTGGGTGATCACCATCGGCAAGGGCTTCGTCTTCGCGCCCTTGGGGCGCCGCGCGCTTTGACTACACCGCGAGATAGCGGCTCACCAGCACCGCCACCGCGATGACCAGGATGATCAACAGCACCAGCGCCAGGACGGTGATGCCGCGGCGGTTCCGCAGCAGGGGGACGTGCTCGGGCATGACATCCTCAGGGGTTGAATCTCCCGGATTGTAGACGGACGGGTTGCGTCCGACCACCGGACCGGGCTCATTGCGAACCATGGACACGTCCCCGCCCCCAGAGACCCCGGCGGTCGAGGAGGCGGCGCCGCTGGTGGGCGCCGCGCTCGCCGTCGGGCTCGTGATTGCGGCGGCGGCCACGCTTCTGTTCGTCTGGCTCGGCGAGGAGGTTCTCGAAGGGGAGACCCGATCCGCCGACCTCTGGATCCGGGACGCGGTCCACGGACATGCCGGTCCGGGACTCACCACGATGATGGTGGCCGCGAGCAGATGGGGCGCGCCCGGCGTGCTCGCGGTGCTCGGTGTCGTGGCCGCACTCGTGTTCCTGCGGGAAGGATGGCGGCGAGCCTCGCTCCTGGTGCTGCTCACCATGGCCGGAGCGGGCGTGCTCGACGTTCTGCTCAAGCACCTGTATGGCCGGACCCGGCCCGTGCCGCTGTTCGGATTCTACCCCTCGCCGCATTCCTACAGCTTTCCCAGCGGGCACGCCCTCTTCGCCACCTGCTTCTTCGGCGGGGTCGCGGTGCTGGCGTCGCACCGGTTCCGCCATCCGGCCACCCAGGTGGCGATCTGGGTGGCGGCGCTCCTCGCCATCGGCCTGATCGGGATCTCGCGGATCTATCTGGGGGTTCACTACCCCACCGATGTGCTGGGGGGCCTGGCCGCCGGAGCGGTCTGGGTGGGAACGGTCGCCCTGGGCGACCGGCTGGCGGAGCATCGCCGCCGACGCCGGGCTCGCTGAGAGGATCGAGCAGGTCTAGGCCTGGCGGCGGAGATCGGCCGCGCGGGTGCGCTGGCTCAGCTCGGTCATCTCGCGGCGGTGGCCCCCGCGGAACTCGAAGTGCTCTTCGCTCATGACGCGATCCGCATCCGGAACGCTGGCGGCGGTCAGGTGCCAGAGCAGCAGCTGCCGGCCGATATCGGAAGCCCGCATCCAGACGCCGGGCTCGATGGCGGGATACAGCGACGCGTGCTCCGGACGAAGCTTGGCCTCTCGAATACTGCCGTTGATCACGATTCCCCCTCTGAACCCGCCGGCGGGTTGACGCGGGGCCCGCCCGACGCTCTCTTGCTCAGCGCTC
Organism: Gemmatimonadales bacterium; assembly: GCA_035278885.1. Classification (GTDB taxonomy): domain Bacteria; phylum Gemmatimonadota; class Gemmatimonadetes; order Gemmatimonadales; family GWC2-71-9; genus CAVVWJ01. The sequence goes on from DATEIR010000120.1 coordinate 52,328, forward strand.
CCCCCGCCATGCCGAGGACTCGATGGACGACGCGGCCGCCGATACCATCTGCAAGCGCGCCAGGGTCGAGCTGGTCTTCCTCCTGGCTCACCAGCGGAACCCGCGAAGCAAGCAGCGGCGGGACTGGGCGCTGCTTCGGAGCCTGGTGCGCGACGCGCTCTCCTCGGGCCCGCGCGCCGACCAGCTGCAGGAAGGACCCTGGGAAGTAGGTCAGCGTCCGCTCAAGAAGCCGGGCCGCGCCGGACTCATGTTCGTCCCGCTGGTGCGCCGTGGCGGTACCGAGATCATGATGCCCACCCCGCAGGACGCCGAAGAGCTGGTGGCCTTCCTCAATTGGTGCCGCATGCCGGAGCTTGGTGCGCGATAAGCTACCGCCGAAGTTGCCGCCGCCGGGGATCGAGGGCAAGTCCGACCTGACTGCTACGATGCTGCAACTTCGCTCAGGCGGTGCAAGACGTGTCCTGCGTACGATAGGAAGTTGATCCCATGGTACACCGCTGGGGCAGGCTCGCCGTCGGTGCCTTCGCGGTGATCGCGGGGGCGGCTGTGCGTCCGACTCCGCTCCCGGCCCAGGATCTGCTCGACCGCACGCCCAACCTGGCCGGCGGCTGGGTATCCCTCCCCGGGATGGTGCACTTCAACTTCCTGCACCGCTTCACCTCCAGTGATGCGCCCGAGCGCAAGGTCACCAGCGCTCCGACGTTCCTGCTGGCCGCAGGGCTTCCGGCCCACCTGCTGGCCGGATTCCACTACGCCACCAACTCGACACTGGCCCCGAATTACCCCAACGAATGGGAGTTCTTCGGACGCTTCGGTGCGCTGCGGCAGGTCGATGGGGCTCCGGTCGACCTGTCGGCTCAGGCGGACTACAACCTGGCGTCGGACGGACCGGACGGCGAAATCTCGGCGGCGCGGCGGCAGGGTCCGGTGCGAGTCCTCGCGGCGGTGCGGGTGCTCTCGCCGCTGGATGACGAAGACGGGGCCCGGGTGGCGGTCGCCGGCGGGGCCACACTGCATCTCACCCGCGACGTGGCGATCGCGGCGGACGTGGGCACCCTGACCGAGCGGCGAACCGGAGAGGACGCCGCATGGGGCGTGGCTCTCCAGCTCGCGATTCCCCATTCTCCGCACACCTTCTCGCTCCAGGTGGGGAACACCAACACGGCGACGCTGCAGGGCGCATCGCGGGGCGGCAACACCCGGTACGGCTTCGAATTCACCATTCCGATCACGCTGGCCCGCTACTTCGGCGGCAAACGCCCGGCGGCTCCGCCGCCGGCCGCGCCGGCCGCCGCCGCGCAGACTCCGGCCGCCCCGGCCACCGGTGATACGGTGGACGTCGTCATCGAGGGACTCGGCTTCCATCCCGGGAAGGTCGTCGTGGCGCCGGGGACGGCGGTGCGCTTCACCAACCGCGACCGGCTGGTGCACACGGTGACGGAAAATGCGGGCGGCGTCGATTCGGGAGAGATCCAGCCCGGCGAACGCAAGGTTCTGGTGTTCACCCAGCCCGGGGCCCACCCCTACCACTGCACGCCGCACCCTTTCATGACCGGGACCATCGAGGTGCGCTCGCCATGAGGCTGGGGCGGCGAGCCAGCGCCTGGGGAGCGGCCGGCGTCATCGCGCTGGCAGCGGCCGCCGCGTGCTTCTCGGATCGCTCCGCGACCGGACCCGCGAGCGGCACGTGCCGACTCCCGGTCAGCGAGGGCGTCCCCGGCTCCGTGGTGGTGCCGATCGCCAACTTCGCATTCCAGCCCGCGGAGGTGCGCATCCACGCGGGGCAGACCGTCACCTGGGTCAACTGCGAGGACGACGCTACCGCCCATACCACCCACGCCAACGACGAGGCGTGGAGCTCACCGCTGCTCTCGCCGGGCAATGCCTTCAGCCACACCTTCGACCAGCCCGGCACGTTCGACTACCACTGCGATCCCCACCCGTTCATGACCGGCCGAGTGGTGGTCGAGTAGCGGGTAACGCGCCCCAGCCTACCACCCTGCGGCGACCGGGTCTAGCTTCAGATTGGACCCCTCGTCAGGGACAGCGTGCCTTCCACTCGCGCGACGGTACCAATACCTGCGTTTCATGCCCGCCCGGGCTCCCGCGGCGCGCGCGGCGGCTCGGCGAGCGTCCAGGTGCCCGGGTTCACCCTCACCCCCGGCCGGCACCTGCGAGGCACGGCCCTGGGCTGGCACGATCACGAGTCTCCCACGATCTGTTGCGTGCTGCAGGGGGGATTCACCGAGTCGTGGAGGGGCGGATCGCTGATCTGCAGCCCCGGCACCCTCAAGGTCACGCCCGCGGGCGACCGGCACTGCGACAGCTTCGGCAAGAGCGACGTGCGGGGGCTGCTGGTCGAGGTCGCCCCGGATCGTGCCGAGGCGATTCGTCCCTATTCCGCGGTGCTGGACCAGCGGCGCTCGTTCCAGGGCGGTCCCGCGGCGACGATCGCGCGCCGGCTTCAGGAAGAGCTGCGGGCGCCCGACGAGGCGGCCCTGCTCGCCATCGAGGGCCTCTTGCTCGAGCTGGTGGCGACCGTGTCGCGGATCGAGCCGGACCTGCCGGCGCGCCGTCCGCCGGTGTGGCTCGAGGCGGCCCGCGACCTGATTCACGCCGACCCGACCTCGCGCATCAGCCTCGCCGGCCTGGCGGAGGCGGTCGGCGTGCATCCCATCACGCTCGCGCGCGGGTTCCGGGCCAGCTTCGGATGCTCGGTGGGAACGTACGTGCGACGACTGCGGGTGGAGCTCGCCGGGCGCTGGCTGACCGACACCGACCTGCCGCTGGCGGAGATCGCGCTGGCCGCGGGCTTCTGCGACCAGAGCCACTTTTCCAATCTGTTCCGCCGAACGATCGGGGTCACGCCCTCGCAGTACCGCCGTCAGGCGCGGGGCTAACTGTTCGGCGCCTCAGGGTCCTCGTAGCCTTCGAAATCCATCCGTCTCCGGGTAAGCTGACTCTCGCCGGCGATGATCTGCTGCTCCCTACTGGCCTGTTGCATGCTGGAGAGCATCTGACGTAGTTCGGCGGCCTCGACCCTGAGTTGCCTGAGTTCCGTGCTCATCTCTCTTATGCCGTTCAGCAGGGTCTCCAGTCGCTGAGTGATGGCGGCTTCGGCCCGGCCCGCTGCCTCGAGAATGTGCTTGGCATGCTGGGCCGCCTCTTCGCCGTCTCGAAAACCCAGCCGCAGCGATTCCGCGCTTTGACGGATCTGCTCGGCGAGCTCGCGACCCTCCTCGGCCCAGGCCCGCGCCTGCTCCGCCTGCTCTCGAGTCGCCTCGGCATCGGTCCGGTCGACCTCCGCTGCTTCTCGGAGCCGCTCCTGGCCGCCCCCGCTCAGCGGGGCGCCGGGGTCGGGAGTGGCGACAGGTGTCGCGGGCCCGTGACGCTTCGGGTGTTTAGACATTCGACTCCATGGGGGGACAATGCCTCGACGGCTCGCACGGACGATATCTAGCCGGGCGCTTGAGGCCGCCGCCTCCGGATCAGATCCGCCACCGTCCGTGCCTGACGGGCCGCCATGTCGAACAGGCCTGCTCTGGTGCGTCCCCGAAGGCCGGTCACCAGGTGATGGTCCGGTGCCCTGGCGTTCAGCTCGACCTGATGATGGCTGGCGACCCCGGCGACCTCTTCGAGACGGTCGGTATCCTCCCTGTCCTGGGCGGCATGAAGCGCCGCCATGAGCGCGTGGTACGAAGTATCGTAGCAGCCGGCGTCGAACGTCTGTCGGCTGGCCGAGAGGAGGCTCGGGTAGAGGTCCCGGCGGGAGCGTGTCACCGAGTCGCGGCCCGGCTGGGAAGCTGGTCGGGCAGGTGCTTCTCGAAACACTCCGGGCAGAACCCGTGGCTGATCATCAGCCAGCCACTCCGGCCGAGGTAGTCTCTCATGTACCCTTCCAGTGTGATCCACGTGCCACCGAGGGACCGGATGCGCCCGCAGTAGGCGCACACCACGACCAGCGGTTCCTCGACCGTCTGAGTATAGGAAAGAAGGGCGTGCCAGGCGCGTTCCGACTTCGATCTTTCGCGGAGCGTGGTGGCTCGTTGACGGAGCCGGTTCGCGCGGTCGAGCGCCTCGACGAAGCTTGCCGCTGGATGCCCCGAGGGGGGCAGAACACGCACGGGGAACTCGATGTGAGCCGGGTTCCCGAAACATGCTACCGGGTGCCTGCGTCTGCCAGAGCGCGGCCGCGGGCGCCGGCCGGAACTGATTGCAGAACCCGTTGTCGGTCATTACGTTTGCTGTCCCTGGCGCCGTAGCCAAGTGGTAAGGCAGAGGTCTGCAAAACCTCCACCCCCGGTTCGAATCCGGGCGGCGCCTCTTCGACTTCCGCCGCCCGTTCGCGTCCGCGTTTCGGGCCATCCCGCCTCATCGTTGCTCGCCACGCTGGGCCCATAGCAGGGCTGGTGACCGTGTCCCTGCCGTCGCCCATGGCGCCGGGCTGCCAGACGCGCGTGCCCCGGGCTTCGCGCCAGGCCAAGGCATAACAGTGTGCAACCGGTAGAGATCGGAGCGAGGGAAGGATAGAATCCGGATACAGCCGTGCTCTTCATCCATCTGCTCAGGTGCCGATCCGTGTTCCGCCTGCTGTTCGCTCTCCCGCTCGTCCTCTCGATTCCATTGGCAGCCGCCGCGCAAACAAGCAGCCCCGCCCGCCTGGAGCCCTCCACAGCGCGGGTCGCCGTCCTGCCTATGGCCCTCTATACCGCTCAGGCCAACGTCCAGGAGCCCTCGGACTCCACCAAAGCCAGGCTCGGCTCCGAGATGCTCGTCACTCGGCTCGCCGAGCTCCTGGGACCGCAGCTCGCTTCCCCTGACAGTGCGGGCCGAATCGCCGCATCACCCGAAGCCCGGAAACGCGCCGGCGATCAGGCCTGCGACGTCATCGTCGCCTGCGCTCGCCTGGTAGGGCAGCGGCTCGGCGCCCCCTGGGTGGTGATGGCGAAGGTCAGTAAGACGAGCAACCTCATCTGGCTTTTCACCGGCCAGCTCATCCGGGTCTCGACCGGAGAGATCGTCCTCGACGACTCCACCGAGCTCAAGGGCGAACCCGATCGGATGGTGCGCGCCGGCGCGCGGATCTTTGCGGAGCGGGTGGCCCGCACGATTCGCGAGGGTGGGGTGACGAACAACTTTCCGGTCGTCCACTGAGCGCTATTGTTCGCCCAGCGTCCGCGTCATCACTTCGTCGGTCTGGACGTCCTTGCCGAGCTGGAACGGCTGGACGCCGACGGTCTGAAATCCCACCTTGCGGTAAAACGCGATCGCCCGGGCGTTGCGCTCCCAGACGGCCAGGTAAATAGTCCGCCGCCCCAGTGCTCGAGCTCGCGCGAACGTCTCCGTCATGAGCGCCCGGGCCACGCCCTGGCCGTGCCAGCGCCGATCCACGTAGAACCGGAGCAGCTCGACGGGATCGTCTCCCGTCACACAGGCGGGCGGCGGGCCGGCCCGCAGCTGGGAGTAGCCCGCCAGCATGCGCTCCATCTGCGCGAGCAGGGTCACCCGATCGGGCGAGGCCAGCTCCTGGCGCTGGCGCTCGACTGCGTAGGTCGCCGCGCAATACGCGTCCATGTCCTCGGGCCGGTTGTCCGGACCGAAGGTCTCTCGAAAGCTGCGCTCGGCGAAGGCCGCGACCGCGGCGGCGTCCTCCGGGCCGGCCAGGCGGACGGTCAGCGGAATCGTGGTCATGGCCGGCAATATTTCTTGGTCGGCCCGGCCGGTCCAGACCGGAGCTCACGGGATCCTCACTCGACACGGGCGGGACCGCTCGACTCCTCATCGTCGCCGGGCCGCGAGAGGTCCCGCGCCGTCTCCACCAGGGTGACGAACTCCGAGCGATAACCCTCCGGATCCGCACCCCGGGCACCCCGCGCGAGCGCGATGACCCGTTCGAATGTGGCGTCGCCGCGGTGCTCCGAGTCGCGGAGCAGCATCGCGAAGGACGCCACCGCGCTGGCGAAGCGGAAGTCGTCACCGGGCCGGCTGCCTCGATCCACCAGCGGCCGGCTCAGCAGTCGGCTGGCCGAGCCGGTCGGCGACTTGTACCGCACCCGCAGCGTGAGCAGCTCACTCGACCCCCGGGCCGACGGGCGGACCGACACGTGCTGATACGTGAGGCTGTCGTCCGCCAGCGTCACCGCCTCGGCGCCGACCGGCACCACCTCGTACAGTGCGGTCACCGACTGGCCCGCGCCGAGCTCGCCGGCGTCCTTGCGGTCGTCGGCGAAGTCTTCCCGCGCGAGGAGCCGATTCTCGTAGCCGAGGAGACGGTACGCCTGCACCCGGGCGGGATTGAACTCGACCTGGATCTTCACGTCCTTGGCCACGGTGAAGAGGGTGCCGCCGAACTCGCGCACGAATACCTTGCGGGCCTCGCTGAAGGAGTCGATGTAGGCATAGTGGCCGTTTCCGTGGTCGGCCATCTGTTCCATCTTGGTGTCCTTCAGGTTCCCGGTGCCGAACCCGAGGACCGTGAGGAAGGTCCCCTCCTCGCGGCGCCGCTCCACCAGTCGGATCATCTCCGCGTCCGAGCTCACCCCGACGTTGAAGTCACCGTCGGTGGCCAGAATGACGCGATTGTTTCCCTTCGGCAGGAAGTGCTCCTTCGCCACGTCATACGCCAGCCGGAGTCCCGCGCCTCCGGCGGTGCTGCCGCCCGCTTCCAGGCGATCGATCCCGTCCAGGATCTCCTCCTTCCGGCTGCCGGGAGTGGAGGGCAGAACGAGCCCCGCCGCGCCGGCGTAGACCACGATCGCGACCCGGTCGTCGGGACGGAGCTTCTGCACCAGGGCGCGAAATGCCCGTTTGACCAGCGGCAGCTTGGCGGGCGACTGCATCGAGCCGGAGACGTCGATCAGGAACACCAGGTTGCTTGGCGGGAGCTCCCGGGTGTCCACCCGGCGGGCCTGGAGCGCCACCCGCACCAGCCGGTGGTCGTCCGCCCAGGGGCACGGGCCGACGTCGGCTATCACCCCGAACGGATGCTCCCCCGCGCGGTCCGGATATCGGTAAGGGAAGTAGTTGACCATCTCCTCCAGGCGCACGGCATCGGCGGGAGGCAATGTGCCCTGCGCGAGAAAGCGACGGACGTTGCTGTAGGATGCGGCGTCCACATCGATCGAGAAGGTGGAGACGGGATTCGCGGAGGCGCCGAGGAACCGGTTCTCCTCGATCCGGGCGTAGGCCTCGGTGTTCCACTCTTCGTTCTGCCGGGGCCGGGGCGCCGTCGCCGCCCTGGCCGCCAACGGGGCGTCGGCGCGGTCGAGCTCGTTCCGCCGCGAGACCTGGCCGCTGGCTTTCGCCATTTCAGCGAGCGGCTGAGGAGCTGGCGACAGCACCAGGTCCCGTCGAACCGTGGTCCCGGCGCGCACGGTGACCTCCACTTCGGTCGGGTGATATCCCGGCGCTTCGGCTCGCAGGTGGTTCCGCCCGGCCGGCACGGCGCTGATCAGATAGTGCCCGGTCGAGTCGACCGCGGCCCCGAGTGCCGTCTCCGCCACACTCACCCTCGCGCCCGGGATCGGCTGGCCCGCTCCGTCCCGGACAAAGCCTTCGACGCCGCCGGTGGCGGCGGGGCGCGTCACCGGTGCCGCCCCGGTGGAACCCAGGGCGAGCAGCAGGATGGCGGTGAGCCCGGCCGAGCGGACGACGGCCGGTGCGCGATGCGGACGCATGGAAGACCTCCGGATGCGGGTGACGGTGCCGACCCGCGGACTGGCCGCGGGAGCCCGGGAGATGCGGCGAGCCGCCGCATCCGCACACGGAGGGTCAGCTGAGCTCGATGCGGACCTGGAGCGGGGTGCCGTCGATGCCGAGCAGATTGGCCAGGGTTCGCGTCCCATGGCGGCGGAACTGCAGCGCCACCCGGGAACCGCCCACGCTCAGGTTTTCGAGGGTCAGATGGTCGAGAAAATCGGGAAGCACCGGATCGCGGACGTGCAGCACGCCGGCAGGCGCGTCAGGATACAGGCCCAGCAGCGCCTGCAGCATCATGAACAGGGCGCCCGAGGCCCACGCCTGGGGTGAGCAGCTGACCGGATACCCGACCGGCCGAGCGCCGGTGCCGCGGCTCAGCCCGCAGTACAGCTCGGGCAGCCGCTGGAACGCGGCCCCGGCGCCGGCTTCGTAGACGGCGCGCACGACGGGCACCGCCGCGCGGGCATGACCGTAGAGCGACAGGCCCAGCACCAGCAGCGCATTGTCGTGGGGCCAGACGCTCCCGTCGTGGTAGCTCATCGGATTGAACACCGGGTGCGCGGCGCTCAGGGTGCGTACGCCCCAGCCGGAGAAGAAGTCCGCCTGGAGGAACCGCTCCCGCAGGCGCTCACCCTGGGCGACGGTCGGCACCCGGCTCCAGAGCAGGTGGCCGGCGTTGCTGGTCGCCGTGCGCACCGGCCGCTTCGCCCCGTCGAGCGCCAGCGCGAAGGTGCCCAGGTCGTCGTCCCAGAAATCGGCGCGGATCCGATCCCGCAGCTCGGCCGCCTCCCGGCGGAGCGCGGCGGCGCGGTCGAGCCGGCCGGCGATCTGGTACAGCTCGGCGGACCGGACCTTGGCGTCGTGGACGTAGCCCTGGACCTCGACCAACGCGATCGGTGGCGCGGGCAACGTCCCGTCGGGATAGGGCACGCCGTCCCCCGAATCCTTCCAGCCCTGGTTGACCAGGCCCTTGGCGGACGTGCGGGCGTATTCCACGAATCCGTCGCCATCCAGGTCGCCGAACCGGTCGATCCAGGCCAGGGCCCGCTCCGCGGCGGGCAGGAGCTCGCGCACCAACGCCGTGTCCCCGGTCCAGCGCCAGGTCTCGTGCAGGAGCACCAGCCAGAGCGGCGTGGCGTCGATGCTGCCGTAGTAGGGCACGTGGGGAATCTCGCCGCTGCGGGCCATTTCCCCGCGGCGGAGCTCGTGCAGGATCTTTCCGGGCTGCTCCTCGGTGTACGGATCCTCGCGCTCGCCCTGACGACGAGCCAGGTAGCGGAGGGTCTCCCGGGCGATGGATGGCCGCAGCGGGAGGGTCTGCAGCGAGGCGATGATCGCGTCCCGCCCGAAGATGGTCGAGTACCACGGGATCCCCGCCGAGAGCACCCGGTCGCCATCCACCTCGACGTGGAGCGCGCGCAGGTCGTCCACCGCGCGGTCGAGCAGGGCGTCGAAGGCGCCGAGGCTGGTGGTCCAGCGGGTGCAGCGCGTGCGCCAGTCGTGGTAGGTGACGTCCAGGGTGCTGCGCTGCGCATCGAAGGTGGATGACGCGACCGTCGCCGGCCGGTCGGCCTCGCCCGCCACGACCTCCCATTCCAGCTCGACCCGCCGATCACCCTCCAGATGCACCCGCCACCGCGCGACGCTCCCGCTGAGCTCCGTCGGCGGCGTGGCGAAGCGGATCGCGCTCTCCAGGAGAAGTCCATCGCGGCCCTCGTAGCTGAAGACCACGCGGTCTCCCTCCGGCCGCGGGGCGAAGTAGCGGCCCCGCTGCTCCCGCTTCCAGCCTCGGACTTCGAAGATGTCGGCGAAGTCGCACCCGATCGCGAGCTCGATGGTGTACTCGATCGGGGCGCGGAGATAGCTCACCAGGGTGAGGCGCTCCCGCAGCCGATCCGCCAGCAGCAGCTCGCGCCGCAGGTGGATCACGTTGCGCGGGTCCCACGGATCGCCGCCGAAGATCCGGTCGTTGACCGCGAGGTCGATCTGCGCGGTGTAGGCGCAGGGGATCTGGGCCGAGAGGAGAGCCGGAGGACCGCCGGCCAGGCGGAGCGCATAGTGGCTCAACACCCTGGTGTCGTCCCGGTAGAGGCCCAGCGAGCAGGCGCCCGCGGGCACGATGTCGCCGTGGGCGTTGACCAGCAGGAAGTGGCGATCGTGCTTGAGCACCAGCGCGTCTTCGGTCGGCGTCTGGTGGGCGCAGTCGATCCCGCCGTAGCCCACTGCTTCGGCCATCGAGACGGGCTGGAGCGGCGGGTCGGCCCGAGGCTCGGTCGCCGTGGGCGTGGGCAGGCCTGACCGGCCGCTCATGCCGCCGTGGGCGGATGGTCCAGGCCCCTGATTCCTCGGTGGGCCACCTGCTGGTACAGCCGCTCGTAGGCCTCGACCATGCGATGGCGCCCGAAGCGCTGCACCGCCACCTCGCGAATACGGCGCCGATCGAGCCGATCCACTGGGCCGCCGGGGCGAATGGCTCGGGCCATTTCTTCGACCGTGCGGACCACGAAGCCGGTCACCCCGGGCTCGACCAGCTCGGGCACGCTGCCGCGCGCATAGGCGACCACCGGGCAGCCCGAGAGCATCGCCTCGATGATCACCAGGCCGAAGGGCTCCTCCCACTGGATCGGCGCGAGCAGGGCACGGGAGTCGCGAAGCAGGCGGGCCTTGTCGGTCGGCCCGGCGGGCCCCAGCAACGTGACGTGGCGGGCCCCGAGCCGGGGTACCACCTCACGCTCGTAGTAGCGCCGCCCCGCGGGGTGCGTCTCGCCCGCGACCAGGATCGGCACACCGACCCGGCCGGCCGCGTCGATGGCGATGTGGAGTCCCTTTTCCGGCGCGAAGCGTCCGAGGAAGCAGACATAGTCCCGCGGCCGGGTGGCCCAGCGATAGCCGGACGGGTCGATCCCGTGATGGATGACCGCCTCCGGCCTGGCGCCCGGCTCCCGCCGGGCCTGATCGGCCGAGATCGCGACGAAGGTGACCTCGGGGAAGTACCGGTAGTAGGACGACAGCGCCGGCTCCGTCGCGTGGTGCAGGGTGTACACCAGAGGAAGTCCCGGCACCAGCCTCGCGACCGCCAGGGCCGGCGCCGAGTGGGCGTGCACCAGATCGAAGTTCCCCTCGGTGACCTCTCGGAGAGCCCAGGAGACATGATTGAGGTCGGCCAGCGGCTCGGGGGGCCACTGGGCCTCCGCATACAAGGCCTGAACCGGCCCACGGGAGCGGGAGTCCCCGGTGGCAAACAGCACCACGTCGTGGCGCCGCTCCAGCAAGCCCTCCACCAGCTCGTGAACCACCAGCTCGGTGCCCCCATAATCGGGCGGGGGCACCGGTACGAACGGCGTCGAAATCATGGCTATGCGCATACATACATCATCGCGCTCTGTACGGTCAGCGGTAGTGTGGCAGGTCACAGCCGGTGACCTCTTCGCACCGGGTTTGACCCGGTCGGGAGGACCGGCTATCAATCGTCGGTGACTCCTTCACCCCCGCCCGGTTCCGACCCGCCCCTCGACATCATCATGAACGCCGGATCCGGCCGGGGCGTCGCTGCGGAGACGGCCCGACATATCGAGACGGTGCTGGCCGCGGGCGGTCGCCCGAGCAGGATCACCCTGGCCCGGCACGGACGCGACATCCGGCCGGGCGCCGAGCGCGCGGTGAAGCAGGGCACCGCGGGCCTGATCGCCGCCGGCGGCGACGGGACGGTGAATACCCTGGCCGGTGTCGCGGTCGGCGCCGGCGTTCCCCTGGGCGTGTTGCCCCAGGGCACCCTGAATCATTTCGCCAAGGACCTCGGCATCCCCACCGACCTCGACGGGGCGCTCGGTGTCATCCTGGCGGGCCAGACCACGCGGGTGGACGTCGGCGAGGTGTCCGGCCGGATCTTCGTCAACAATTCCAGCCTCGGCGTGTATCCCAGGATCGTGCGTCTGCGGGAGCGCTACGGCGCGCGCGGGCCGGCGAAGTGGGTCGCCGCGCTCTGGGCTACACTCGCCGTCCTGCGGCGGCATCCCTTCGCGGCGGTGCGGCTGGTGGTGAACGGCGAGCCGCTGCTGCGCCGGACGCCGTTCGTGTTCGTGGGCAACAACGAGTACCGCATGGAAGGGCTCCGAGCCGGCACCCGCGACGCGCTCGACCGCGGCGTGCTCGCGGTGTACGTGATGAACGCTTCCGGGCGGCGCAGCCTCGCATGGCTGGGGTTCCAGATCCTGCTGGGCCGGACCGAACGGCTGCGCGAGCTCGACACCTTTCTCCTCGACGAGGCCACCATCGAGCTCAAGCACTCCACCGTGGGCGTGGCGCTCGACGGCGAGGTGGCAGAGCTCCGGCCGCCGCTGGTGTACCGCAGCCGGCCCGGCGCCCTCCAGGTTTTCGCCCCGCCCGCCCGACAGTCGCCGCCGGACTGACCTGCCCGTTCGGCGGATGCGCCCCCGCCGGGAACGCCGCACCCTTCGGACGGGTTCACTGACACTCGTACGAAGGCGGCTCCCCATGTCTGCTCCATCCGGCTCTCTGGCCTCGCTTTCCGATCAACTCGCCGACGCGGTCGCGAACTCGGCAACCTCCGTCGTCGCGGTGCACGCGCGACCCAGGCTTCCGTCGAGCGGGGTACACTGGCGCGACGGCGTCGTGATCACCACCGAAGCGACGATCAAGCGTCTCGACGGGATTGCCGTCACCCTGCCCGACGGCGCGCGGGTTGAGGCTACCCTGGTCGGCCGCGACGCCGGCACCGACCTGGCCCTGCTCCGCATTCCCGCCGGACGTCTCCCCGTGGCCCGGCTGGGCGATCCGGCGACGCTGCGCCCGGGCCATCTGGTGCTCGCCCTGGCGCGCCTCGGCGAGGACGGGCCTCGCGTCGCCTTCGGCGCGGTGAGCGCCACGGGCGGGGCCTGGCGCTGCTGGAAGGGTGGCGAGATCGACCGCCGGCTCCAATCGGACGTGACGCTCTATCCCGGCTTCGGCGGAGGGCCGCTGGCTGATGTCGAGGGACGGGTCCACGGCGTGAACTCCGGCGGCCTGAGCCGGCCGTTCGCCACGACCGTCACCGTGGGAACGGTGGATCGCATCGCCGGGGAGCTGCTCGAGCGCGGGTATGTGGCGCGTGGATGGATCGGCGTGGCTATGCATCCGGTCCGCCTCAACCCCGGCACGCGCGAGCGGCTGGGCCTGACCCGCGACGGTGGACTCGTGGTGCTCTCGGTCGAGCCCGATGCGCCGGCGGCCCGGGCCGGCGTCCTGGTGGGAGATGTCGTGCTCGCGATCGACGGGCAGCCGGTCGACTCGCCCGAGCAGGTGGTGGACCTCCTCGGAGGCGGCGCGGTGGGACGAGTCCTCACACTCGACCTGGTGCGCGGCGGTGCCCGCGCCCGGGTCGAGCTGACCGTGGGCGAGCGGCCCAGGCGGGCCGGGTGACCACCGCCTTCGCCGCTGACGCGGCGGGCCGGGTGCGCGCCGCCGTGGTGCACATTCGGGTGGGAGACTCGGCCGGCGGCGCCGGCGTCGTCTGGCCCGGGGGGGTGGTGGTCACCAACGCCCACGTGGCCACGGAGCGGCGGGTCGTCCTTCGGCTACCCGACGGGAGCCTGGTCGAGGGCGAGACCATCTGGCGCGACCCGGCGCGAGACCTGGCGGCGGTCACCGCGCCGGGGCTCATCGGCGTCGCTCCGGTAGTACCGGGAGATGTCGGTCGGATCCGACCCGGGTCGCTGGTATTCGCCATCGGGCATCCGTGGGGCGTCCGCGACGCGGTGAGCGTCGGCGTGTTTCATCGGGTCGGTCCGCTCGCGGTGGGCCTCGGGGTCCCCGAGCCCATCCGCCGCCAGGCGTGGGTCCAGGCCGCGGTGCGGCTGGCACCGGGAAATTCGGGTGGGCCCATCGCCGATGCCGACGGTCGGGTGATCGGCGTCTCGGCGATGATCGTCGGCGGGCTCGGGCTCGCCGTGCCCGCCGCGGAGGTGGAATCCCTCTGGCGCGGCGCCCGACCGTGACGCTCCGGATTCACCTCGCGATCGGCAGCCCGGAGCTGCGCCGGCGGGTCGCCGCACTGCTTCGGGCCGATGCCGAGGTCCTGCTCGTGGCCGAGCCTGAGCGGGCCGAGCTCGTGGTGGGCGAAGGCCCGGATACCGGGGTGGCCGAGCTCGCCGGGACCATGATCTTGCCGGCCCTGACGTCGCGGGAGACCGACGTTCTCCGTCTCATGGCGCAGGGCCTGGGCAACAAATCCATCGCGCGCGAGCTCGGCATCTCGAGCCACACCGCCAAGTACCACGTGGCGGCCGTGCTGGCGAAGCTGGGTGTGCACACCCGGGCCGAGGCGGTGAGCCGGGGCATCCGGCGCGGGCTGGTACCGCTCTAGCCGCCGGGACCAACCCGACTAGCCTTCCCGGAGGGGGGCGAAACCCCCGGCGCCCGCCTCTCGTCGGGCGCCCATCTTCAGCGCGGACCCGAAAATGCCGTTCCTCCGGACCCTTGCCTTTCTCATCGCCCTCGCCCCGGCCGAGGCGCGCGCCGCCCCGCCGGTGCTCACCTACGCCGTCGACCTCGACCACCGGGCGGACGACCAGTTCCGGGTAACGCTCGCGGTCTCGGGACTCACATCGGCGAACGCGATCTACCAGTTCGCCTCGACCGCGCCGGGGACTTACCAGGTCATGGATATCGGCCGCTACGTGCGCGACTTCGAGACGCTCGACGCCGCGGGCAAGCCGGTGCCCAGCCAGCGGGTCTCGGTCAACCAGTGGCGGCTATCCGACCCGGCGCGGGTGCGGACCATTCGCTATCGCATCGCCGAGACGTGGGACACGCCCGTCACCGAGCACCAGATATATCTGATGTGCGGCACCTCGCTTGAGGCCGATCATGCCCTGATCAACTTTCAGGCGGTCATCGGTTATCCGACCGGCATGCAGGCCACGCCGGTGCATGTCCGGCTCACGTATCCCCACGACTGGAAGGTCGGCACCTCGCTGGCCCGAAACAGCGCGGGCGAGTACGTGGCGGCGAGCTACGACCAGCTGGTGGACTCCCCGGTTCTGCTCGGCAGGCTGAGTGAGGCCCACACCACGGTTACCGGCGTCCCGGTGGCGATCTACACCTACTCCAAGACCGACCAGGTCACCTCGACCCAGCTGCTCGGCGCCATGAACGGGATGCTGCAGGCGGCCGGGCGCTTCCTCGGCAAGCTGCCGGTGGACCGGTACACGTTTCTCTACCATTTCGAGGACAAGGGCGCGGGGGCCTGGGAGCATTCGTTCAGCTCCGAGTACGTGCTGCCGGAATCGCGCTACACCGACTCGGTGGGACGGCAGGTCACCGACATCGCCGCCCACGAATTCTTTCACGTGGTGACCCCGCTCAACATCCACAGCGAGATCATCGGGCATTTCAACTTCGTGACCCCGGTACCCTCCCAGCATCTCTGGCTGTACGAGGGCACCACCGAGTGGGCCGCGCAGAAGATGCAGCTCGAGGGCGGGCTCAAGACGCCGGAGCAGTACCTGCAGACGGTCATCACCAAGATGCGGGTCGATCGGGCGGCCTTCGACACCAGCTACAGCCTGCGGGAGCTGGCGGTCACTTCCTACAGCGACTCGGGGCAGAAGCAGTACGCCAACATCTATCAGCGGGGCGCGGTGACGGCGGGATTGCTCGATCTCCGACTGCTCGACCTGTCGGAGGGACGGCAGGGCCTGCGGGACCTGATCCTGGAGCTGACGCACAAGTACGGCAAACGTCGCGCCTTTCCCGAGGCCACCTTCGTGGACACGCTGGTGGCGATGACGCACCCCGAGATCCGCGACTTCTTCGATCGCTACGTCTGGGGTGCGGAGCGCCTGCCGGTCTCGGAGTACTACGAGAAGCTGGGGATCCACCTGGTGAGCGACTCGCTGGGGCGCCCCGATCACTTCGTGATCGATCCCCATCCGACGCCGCGCCAGACCCTCCTGCGCGACGCGTGGCTGGGCCGGGGACCGCGCGAGGCGAGCTGATCAGCCGCCGCCGATCACGATCAGCACGATGGCCGCGAGCGCGCAGCCGACGCCGCCGAGCTGCCGGGCATTGAGCCGCTCGCCCAGGAGCACGCGGGCGAGGAGCACGGTGCTGGCGGGATAGAGCGACGAGAGCGTCACCACCAGGCTGAGCTGGCCTTCACGCGCCGCGAGGAGGTAGGCCGCGTTGGCCAGCATGTCCACCATCCCTCCGCCGAGCGCGAGCGTGAGCGCCGGCCTCGGCATCGTCAGCGGCATCCCTCGGCCCACGGCCGCAATCGCGAACAGCGTGACCGACGTGAGCCTCGCCGCCAGGATCGGCCACATGCCGGCTTCGGACGCGGTCCGCGCCAGGCTCAGGAAGAAGAGGCCGATCAGGACGCCGGAGACCAGCGCCATGCCGACGCCGACGGGCAGCCCGCCCGCGCCACGCTGCGCCGGCTCCGACGCCGTGTCGGTCTGCTGACTCACCAGCACGATGGCCCCGATACCGACCACGATCCCCAGCACCGCCAGTCCGCCCGGCCGCTCACCCAGGATCATGGCCGCAACCACCGGAATCACCACGGCGCACACCGCGGTGGTCGGGGCCACCACGGCCATCCGCCCGATGGCCAGGGCCCGGTAGAGCAGGGCCACCCCGCCGCCACCGGTGAGGCCCGCCGCCACGCCCCAGAGCAGGTCGGCGCGGGAAGGCGAGGAGCCGGGAAGGAGTGGGAGGAGTACGGCCAGGAGCACCAGCCCGCTGAGCTGGCTGTAGATGACCACCGGGATGGTCGCCGCTCGGCGGGTGGCGAGGCCACCGGTGAAATCCGCTGCACCATACATCAGGGCGGACGCGAGCGCGAGAATGTAAGCCATCTCACAAGGTATCCAGCGTGGTCGACGGGGTCTATCGGACCGCTTCGGCGGCGCGTATAGTCAACAGACCTATCGTGGAGGAGGGTTGTATGTCTCGCTCACTGTGGCTCACGCTTCCCCTGCTGCTCGTAGGTGCCCCGCTCTCGGCTCAGGCGACGGCATCGGAGCCGGTCACCTGCCTGAGTCCGTGCGATCGGGTGCCGCGTCCCGTGGGGCAGTACGTGCATAGCGTGGAGCTGGGTGGCCGGTATGTGACGCTGGAGGATGGGTCGGTCTGGGAGGTCGAGTACTCGGATCGCGCGACCGTGGCAGCATGGACGGCCGACGATTTCGTGCGGATCAGTTTCATCAGCGCCCCGCGCGAGGATTTCGAGTACCTCCTGACCCGCGGCGGCGATCACGACCAGCAGGCCGCTGTCCGGCTGCACGGCCGCGCCCGCAGTTAGTCTGATGTAGTCCGAGCCCGATGCGCCCGCCGCGAGGCTGGGAGCGTCGGCACACCCGCCGAAGTGCAAACCGTTGCAGTCGACTAGGAGTAGTACCGCCTGAGATATTCCGCGACGCCGTCCAGGTCGGGGAAGAGCCGGCGCTCGTCCACGCTCACCAGGTCGAGCTGGTCCCGCACCCGCGACACGGCGTCCGCGGGAATGACGTACCGGGTGAGTGCCGAGTCGAGCTCGTGTCGCTCGAGAAAACGGTCGAACGACTCTCGCTTGTGGGAGCAGAGAGTGAATGTCGCCGACTGGGCGGTGATCCGGGCATCCAGCGACGGCGGCTCGATCATGCAGGCGAAGTGACGATGCTCGAAGGCGCGGCCGAACAACGTCCAGGGGGTGAACGGATGCTCCGGGCCGAAGACCTGGCGCAGGTCCTCGATCTGAAGCACGAGCTCCGGCACCTCGAAGCGGCGATGGAGCGCCTTCCAGTCGAGCTGCCACACCGCGCGATCCACGCCCGGCGAGCCGTGGATCGTCGCGAAGTGCGCCGCGACGAGCGGCGAGTAGGTCCAGTCCAGAAGACGGGTCGGGGCGCCGTGATGCTGGGCCGACACCAGGACCTCCCACTCGTCCACCGGCGTGGTGCCGAGGTACGGCCGGGCGTAGCGGACGAAGTTCCGGAGGATGTGCTCTTCCAGGTCGGCCTTGGTGTGCGGCGGGTTGACGCCGCCGAGGGTATCCAGGCTGGTGTACAATGGCCACGAGGCGTCCGCGGCGCCGCGATACACCACCTTGCTCCGGCGGCGCCCGGTCACCCGGTCGGGATCGGATGGGGTGACCTGCGCGATCAGCTCGCTCAGGCTGGAGACGACGACGGTCCGGACGCTCATGTCCCTGCCTCTGTGTGACCTGCGACCTAGCCCCCCGGCCTTGGGAGGTGGATTGTGTGCTGCCTGACCCGAGCCACGCAGGTTCGGGGGCCTTGGTACCATACCTGACGCGGCGGTAACGATGCCCAGACGAGAGGCCCGACTACGACCCGAGTGGGGGGATCTCTACCCTGGCGTCGAGGCCGGGATCTGGCATGTCGCCGCGGAGCTGGTGCCGCACGTCCTGCGGCACCGGCTGCAGGGACGCCCCACCTGGGAATTTACCCGCAGGATTCTGCTGGATGAGCATTTCGAGTTCCGGGGCGGACACCCCAGGGACTCATCCTGGTCCGGGATTCTGACCCGGGTCGAGGATGGGTGAGCGGGCGGACTACTTGGCCCCGGCTCGGGCGAGCGCGGTGAGGTGGGCGAGCACCAGGGCGAGCCCGGTGCCTTCGAGCACGAGATAACCCAGAGGACAGAGCAGCGCGGCCATCGGGTGGGTTGTGTGGAGCGCGGGGGCGGCGGTGAGGGACCACACCACCAGCACCAGCACCACGCGCAGCGCCACCGCGGTCCATGCGCCGCGACGGGCCTCGGTGAGGCGATCGCTCACGCTGACCCGCGGGTGGATCCGGCGGCGGTCCCGGCCTCGATATGATCCGTACCGACCGTGGCCTTCGTCGACCAGTTCGAACGGCGTGCGGTCGGCTGGTACGGGCATCGGATCATCTCTCGGGGTAGCGTGAAGGGATGATGTACGCCCGCCATCGGGATCGCGCAAGAGTGCCGCTGCCGCGATCTTTCGACCATGCCGCCGGTAACGCTCGGAGCCCTCGCGGCTCGACTTCCTCGCACTCCCCTGACGCGCTTCGCTCCCAGTCCGACGGGCTACCTTCACCTCGGCCACGTCGTGAACGCCATCTGGGTGTGGGGCCTCGCTCGCGCGCTCGAGGGCCGGGTGCTCCTGCGCCTCGAGGATCACGATCGCGGCCGCTGCCGGTCAGACTACGAGGCCGCGCTGCTCGAGGATCTCGACTGGCTGGGACTGGCGCCCGACCTGGGCCCCACCCGGCAGCGGGACGCGACGGCGGTGTACCTGGACACCCTCGCGGCACTCGAGCGGCGGGGCCTGGTCTACGCGTGCGACTGTTCCCGCCGGGACATCTCGCGCGAGGGCGGCGACGTGCCGCACCTGGAGACCCGGTATCCCGGACGGTGTCGCGACCGCGGGCTGCCCTCCGGAGAGGGCCGAGGCCAGCGGCTCCGGCTCGCGGACACGGTCGAGCGATTCACCGACGAGCTGCTCGGCCCGCAGGAGCAGGTGCCCGCGCTCCAGTGCGGCGATCCGCTCCTGCGGGATCGCCACGGCAACTGGACCTATCAGTTCGCGGTGGTGGTGGACGACCTTCGGCAGGGGGTGGATCTGGTCGTGCGCGGGGCCGACCTGGTCGGCTCGACCGGGCGTCAGATCGCGCTCGGGCGGCTGCTCGGACGGGACGATCCGCCGGTCTATCTGCATCACCCGCTGCTCCGGCGTCCCGACGGCGCCAAGCTGAGCAAGGCCGCCGGGGACACCGGCATCCGCGAGCTACGCGCGGCCGGCGTCTCCGCGCCCGCGGTCCTGGGCCGGGCAGCCGAAGCGGCCGGGCTTACCACGGACGCCCGGCCGCTTCCCGCCGACGAGCTGGCTCGGCTGTTTACCGGGGCGTAGTCTCAGCTTCCCCGGCCGCGGAACAGACCGGCCCGGATGCGGGCGGCCTTGGGCGACGCGTTGGGGTCGGACTCGAGGTGCTCCTCGGTGTGATCGACCAGCCGGATCTTGCCGTTGAGCGTGAGGGTGTCCCTCCCCCGCAGCACCTTGATTCGCAGGGTGTCCCCCTCGCTCCGTCCGAAGCTCTTCCGGAACGCGTCGTTGAACGTCGAGTCGTTGATCGCCACGTCGCCCAGTGAGATCAGCCGGTCGCCTTTCTTGACGCCCGCCTGCTCCGCGACTCCTCCCGGCTGCACCTGGGTGATGACGACGCTGCCGGCGGTGTCCTGGGTCATGCCGATGCCGACTTGCGGCGCGCGCAGGGTATCGGTCACCAGCCGGAGGCCGGCCAGCGGGAGGATCTGGTCCCACGGGAAGGGCTCACGGCCGTTCACGTACTTGGCCTCGAAATCGGTGAACGAGCGCCCGCCCGCGAGCCGGGTGACGGTCTTCCACCAGTCGGTGGGAGTGAAGCCGCGGCCCTTCTTGTAGTCGGCGCGATAGAGCTCCTGCATGACGTCGTCCAGCGAATACTTGTTATCGCTCCCATCCCGGATCAGGATGTCGAGCATCAGTCCCGCCAGCGACCCCTTGGGGTAATAGAGGTAGCGGCTGCCGTCGGTCGGCCCGATCCAGGTCGAGAGCGAAGCATCCTCGAGCGCTGTCGGGGGCGCCTCCGCGACCTCGGTCATCTTGCCCTGCGTGAGGTTGAGGAACACCGTCGAATCGACCACGCCGCCGCGCACCAGCGCGAGGTCGGCGTAGTAGTCGGTGATGCCCTCGCTCACCCAGAGCCAGGTGGTCTCCTGGGCCCGGTCGTAGTGGTAGGGCCACATGTCGGCGGGCCGCAGCCGCTTGACGTTCCAGGCGTGGAAGATCTCGTGGGCGGTGATCGAGGCCAGCACCGGACTGCCGATGAAGCTCGGGCTGTAGATCCCCACGTGCGAGTTGGTGTGCTCCAGCGCGCTGCCGCCCGCGAACGAGCTGTCGAAGATCATCATCACGCTGTAGTGCGGCCACGGCGTCTCCCCGAACACGGCGGCTTCGGGCGGGATCATCTTGCCGATCTGGTCCAGTGTCTGCGTGCGGTGCTGGCCCGTGAGCATCCCCGCGGGATAGCTGGCCAGCCGGGTCCACCGTCCGGCGACCTGGATGCTGTCCACGTCCATCCGCCCCACGAAGAACGGCTTGTCCACCAGGTCGTGGTAGTTGCCCTCACGATAGCTGCCCGCCTGCTGAGGCACGCTCTGCATCCCGGTGACGACCCGCCAGATCGGCTCGGTCGTCACCGTGACGGTGGCGGGGAAGTCGGTGCCGCGGCCCTCGGGATAGGGAAAGACGTTGGTCCCGTTGAACAGCACGAAGTCGGGACGAGCCCAGGCCATGGCGTTGTCGAGCGTGTCGGCCAGGTAGTTGAACCGGACCTCGACCGACCGGGCGCCGGCCGGCTGGATCCGCCAGGTGTCGTAGTCGAGC
>DATEIR010000121.1:0-8968 GCA_035278885.1 Gemmatimonadales bacterium
GCAGCGGCGCGGTCTCGCCGGCGAGCGCGCGGCCATGGGCTTCCTGGTTTCGTGCGGTTGGCAGGTGGAAGCGCACCGCTTCCGGATCGGCCGCCACGATCTCGACCTGGTCATCCGACGGGGCCGGCTGGTCGCGTTCGTTGAGGTGAAGACCCGTCGCTCGCTGCGCTGCGGCTGCGCGCTCGAGTCGGTCAGCGCACTCAAGCGCCGGCTGATCGAGCGGGTGGCGTTGGGATGGCGGCTGCGGCACGGGCGCCCGAACGACGAGTACCGCTTCGACCTGGTGGCAGTGAGCGACCTGGGCCGGGGCCGGTACGAGGTGGAGCACGTGGCGAACGCATGGCGGCTGACATGGAGCCCATGCTGATTCCAGTGACCGGAAATGCGCCACATCAGTACTCTTGATTCGGAAATGTTTCGGTATTAGCTTGTTCTACGCTTCCACTGTGTAGCAAAATCAGTCACTTTTGATCCTGAGGACATCATGGCCGCTGACGAATCCCGGCTCGCCGTCGATCGCCGCAAGGCCCTCGGCCTCGCCATCTCGCAGATCGAGAAGCAGCTCGGCAAGGGCTCCATCATGCGGATGGGCGCCGAGGCGGCCCGGGTCAAGGTTCCGGCCATCCCGACCGGCGCCATCAACCTCGATGCCGCCACCGGCATCGGCGGCATTCCCCGCGGCCGCATCACCGAGATCTACGGCCCCGAGTCTTCGGGCAAGACCACCCTCACGCTCCACCTTGCTGCCAACGTCCAGAAGATGGGCGGGGTCGCCGCCTACGTCGACGCCGAGCACGCGCTCGACATCGAGTACGCCAAGAAGCTGGGCGTCAACGTCGAGGATCTGCTGGTCTCCCAGCCCGATACCGGCGAACAGGCGCTCGAGATCGTGGACATCCTGGTTCGCTCCGGCGCGGTCGACCTGGTGGTCATCGACTCGGTCGCGGCCCTGGTGCCCAAGGCCGAAATCGAAGGCGAAATGGGCGATTCCAGCGTGGGTGTCCAGGCCCGGCTCATGAGCCAGGCGCTCCGCAAGCTCGCCGGCGCCATCAATCGCTCCAACACCGCCGTGGTGTTCATCAACCAGCTGCGCGAAAAAATCGGGGTCATGTTCGGCAATCCCGAAACGACCACCGGCGGCAAGGCTCTCAAGTTCTACGCCTCCCTTCGGCTCGACATCCGTCGCATCGGGCCGGTCAAGGAGCGCGAGGCGGTCATCGGCAATCACGTCCGGGTCAAGGTGGTCAAGAACAAGGTGGCGCCGCCGTTCCGGCAGGCCGAGTTCGACATCATGTTCGACGAAGGCATCAGCCACACCTCGCTCCTGGTCGACCTCGCCTCCGAGGCCAACATCATCCAGAAATCGGGCGCCTGGTACTCCTACAACGACCAGCGCATCGGGCAGGGCCGGGAAAACGCCAAGCTCTTCCTGCGCGACAATCCCCCGCTCCTGACCGAGATCGAGGGCAAGGTCAAGGAGCTCCTCGGCATGCGGCCCGCCGCGGCCGCCGCCGGCGCCGACGAGTCCGAGGAGTGATCCCGCCGAGCCCGGTGGAGCCCGGGGCCGGGCCGGGCCGCATCACCGCCCTGGAGACCGATCCCCGCCGGGCCGGCACGGTGCGCATCGACGTCGACGAGCAGCGCTTCGCGTCGGTGCCCGCGGAGCTGGTGTTGCTCGAAGGGCTCACGGTAGGCCAGACGCTCGACGCGGCGTTGCGGGCCCGACTCGGGGTGGCGGCCGAGCAGGAATCGGCCTACCGCACCGCGCTCCGGGCTCTGGAGCGCCGGGGCTTCGCTCGAGCAGACCTCGCGCGGCGCCTGCTCCGGAAGGGGCATGCCCGGCCCGCGGTCGAGGCCGCGCTGGAGCAGCTGGCGGGCATCGGCATGGTCGATGACGCGCTCTACGCCGAGCACTACGTCGCCACCCGCTCGGCCCGGGGTCGTGGGCCGTTGCGGCTCACCCGGGATCTGATCGCCATGGGGGTGGACCGTCGTGTCATCGACCGCGCTCTCGCGGCGCACCGGGCCGACGGGGGCGAGACTCCCGACGTCCCGCTCGCCCTCGCGTCCAAGCGCGCCGCCCAGCTCGGCAACCTTCCCCGGGCCGCCAAGCGGCGGCGCCTGCTGGCCTATCTGGCCCGGCGCGGGTTCACCGGCAGCGACGTCGGGGCCATGGTCAAGCGGGTGGTGGGCTAGGCCGGCGCGGCGCGGTGCTCGGTCGCATCGGCTATCCGCTGAAACTGTCAGCGGATAGCCGATAGCGGATCGGTGGGAGCCGCTCTATATTCTCCCCATGAAGTCCGCCCAGATTCGACGTCTCTTCCTCGATTTCTTCGTCGCCCAGGGGCACCGAGAGGTGCCTTCTTCGTCACTGGTCCCCGCCGACGACCCGACGCTGCTGTTCACCAACGCCGGCATGGTGCAGTTCAAGCGCACCTTCCTGGGCCAGGAGCAGCGGGACTACGTCCGGGCGACGACCTGCCAGAAGTGCGTCCGGGCGGGAGGCAAGCACAACGATCTCGAGCAGGTGGGTCACACCAAGCGACACCACACCTTCTTCGAGATGCTGGGCAACTTCTCCTTCGGGGACTACTTCAAGCGCGAGGCCATCCGCTACGCCTGGGAGTTCGTCACCGGCGAGCGGTATCTGGCGATCCCGCCGGACCGGCTCCGTGTCACCGTGCACCACAGCGATACCGAGGCCCGCGCCCTCTGGCGCGAAATCTCCGGTCTGCCCGACGATCGGATCTACGGTCTGGGCGACAAGGACAACTTCTGGCAGATGGGCGATACGGGGCCGTGCGGACCGTGTAGCGAGATCTACGTCGATCTGGAGTGGGCAGAGGGGCGGGGGGGCGCGGGCGCGCAGGACGGTCACGACGGCATTCCCCAGCACGAGTTCGAAGAGCTCGCCGAGGCCGGCCGATTCCTCGAGATCTGGAATCTCGTCTTCATGCAGTACGATCGCTCGGCCGACGGCACCCTGACGCCGCTGCCCAAGCCGTCGGTCGACACCGGCGCGGGTCTGGAGCGGATCGCGGCCGTGATGCAGGGCGAGGACGACAACTTCCATACCGACATCTTCCTGCCGCTCATCGACCGGGTCGGCGAGCTCGTGGGGCGCGCCTACGACCGTTCCTCCGGGGAGCGGGCCAGCTATCGGGTGCTGGCGGATCATGCCCGCGCGGTGAGCTTCCTGCTCGCCGACGGGGTTTACCCGAGCAACGAGGGTCGGGGCTACGTCTTGCGGCGTATCCTGCGTCGGGCCGTCCGCCACGCCTGGCTGCTCGGACGCCGGGAGCCCACGCTTGCGCCGCTCACCGACGTGGTGGTGCGGGAGATGGGCGACATCTACCCCGAGCTTCGGTCGAAGGCCGGCTACCTCCACGAGGTCGCCGAGACCGAGGAGCGCCGGTTCCTGGAGACGATCGAAGGCGGACTCCGGCGACTGGAGGAGATCTTCGCCGCCGGGAGCCGCACGATCGGCGGTGAGGAGGCCTTCCGCCTCTACGACACCTTCGGCTTTCCGATCGATCTGACTCAGATCATCGCCGGCGAGCGCGGGGTCGCGGTCGATCTACCGGGGTTCGAGCGCGCCCTCGACGCGCAGCGGGGGCGCAGCCGCGAGGCGCACACCGCGGGGCGGCGGACGGCCGGCGCCCCCGCGGTGCACACCGCCAAGGCGGGCGCCTGGCGCAGCCTCAAGCGCGGCAAGCAGCGCTTCGTCGGCTACGAGACCACCGAGGCGGACACCGACGTGCTCGCCTTCCGGCAGGAGGGTCCGCGCGTCGAGCTGCTGCTCAAGGAGAATCCCTTCTACGCCGAGTCGGGCGGCCAGGTGAGCGACGTCGGCCAGCTGCGCGGCGCGGGGTGGGGGCTGCAGGTGGACTCGGTGCGGAAGGATCCCAAGGGCACCGTGATCGGCGGCGCGGCGGCGGAGGGCTTCGAGCCCGCGCCGGTGCACGCCGCGGTGGATGCCCCCCGCCGGCGCGACATCGAGCGCAATCACAGCGCGACGCACCTGGTGCACCACGTGCTGCGGAAACACCTGGGCAGCCACGTCCGGCAGCAGGGCTCCCTCGTGGATCCCGAGCGGCTGCGCTTCGACTTCTCCCATCACGGCCCGATCGACGCCGCGACGCTCCAGGCGATCGAGGACGACGTCAACGGCCTGGTGCTCGCCAACGATCCGGTCACCACGCGGCAGATGCCGTACCCCGACGCGCTCGCGCTCGGGGCGATGGCCTTCTTTTCGGAGAAGTACGGCGACGTGGTCCGGGTGGTGCAGATGGGGCCGTCGATCGAGCTCTGCGGCGGGACCCACGTGCGCAGCACCGGCCAGGTCGGACCCTTCCGATTCACGGGACAAACCGGCGTGGCGGCCGGGGTGCGCCGGATCGAGGCGGTGACCGGCACCGGCGCCCTCCGCCTGGTCCGGGAGCTGGAGCACCGCCTGGCCCAGGTCGCCGAGGCGCTCAAGGCTCAGCCCGAGCACCTGGTGCGCCGGGTCGAGCAGCTGCTCGAGGAGCGGCAGCGGCTCGAGGCGCGACTGGCCGAGGCGCTCCGCAGCGGCGGCGGCGCCCCCACTGGCGAGCGGACCCAGGTACAGGGCGTCGATCTCACCATCGCCGAGACCGCGAGCGACGATCGCGCCGAGGTGGCCCGCATCGCCGACCGCTTCCGGGAAGGCACCCGGAACGGGGTGCTGGTCCTGTTCAGCACCGCCGGCCGCGGCGCGATTCACGTCACGCTGACGGACGATCTCGTCGCCGAGGGGCGCAGGGCCGGCGATCTGGTGAACCGCATCGCGGCCCTGAGCGGTGGGAAGGGCGGGGGTCGCCCGCATTTCGCCTCGGCCGGCGCGGGCGACCCGGGCAAGCTCGGCGCGTCCCGTGCGGCCACCCCCGGGCTGGTGGCGGACTGGCTCGGCCCGCGCGTGCCGCAGGGCACCGGCGCCTGAGCGTGCCGTCGGGTTGGCTCGACGGTCGGACCGGCCGGGCGCCCGAGGTGCTGCGCCGGCGGGTGCAGCAGCACCTCGCGGATACCGGCACGGGCGCCATGGACGATCCCACTCCGGAAGCCCTCGCGGCCGCGGGCCGGCGCGCCCTGGAGCAGGTCCTGGCGCACGCGGGAGACCGGACCGTGGCCCTCGATCTGCTCGCGGCCGATGCGCTGGTCACGCTGGCCCTGCTGGCGCAGGCCGAGCGGAGTCCCGGCGAGCTCGAGCGTTTCGCCGCCGAGGTGCTCCGCATGAGCGCGGCCGACGCGTGATCGACCTCCACTCGCACCTGCTCCCGGCGGTCGACGACGGCTCCCGCTCGGTCGCCCAGTCGGTGCAGGTGCTGGAGCAGCTCGCCGCGCAGGGTATCACCGCGGTCTGCCTCACCCCCCACCTCCGCTCGGCCGAGCTCGCCGCCGGACCTCCGGCCGGGCACGACTCGGCCTTCGAGGCGCTCCGCGCGGCGGCGCCTGCCGTGCCCCGGCTCTTCCGCGGCGCCGAGGTGATGCTCGACCGCCCGGTGCCGCTGGATTCGCCCGAGGTGCGGCGCTGCACGCTGGGCGGCACCAGCTATCTCCTGGTCGAGTTTCACCGCATGGTGGCGTTCGACACCGTGTGTAATGCCCTGACCCGCGTCGTGCAGGCCGGTCTGCGCCCGGTGCTGGCGCACCCGGAGCGGTATCGGTCCTGCTCGCCCGAGGCGGTCGCCCGCTGGCGCGAGCTGGGCGCGGCCATGCAGGTGGACGCCACGACGCTCCTCTCGGCCCAGGCGCGGGGCGAGCGGGCCCGGGCGCTTACCGCGCGCGGTCTCGCCGACATCCTCGCCGCGGACAACCACGGCGACGATCGCAGCCTCGCGGCCGGGCGGAGCTTCCTCGAGGCGCAGGACGCCGCGGAGCAGGCGGACCTGCTCACCGCGCGGAACCCGCTGGCGATCCTGTCGGACGAGCCGCTGCTGCCCGTGCCGCCGTTCGAGCTTCGGCGCAGCTGGATGCAACGGCTCCGCAAGATTCTCGAGGGCGAATGAGCGAGTCACGCGTCCGCGCCGGCCTCGCCGGTCTGGAGCAGCTGCTGCGCGCGTCGCAAGCGCTGAGTCCCCGGGTCGCGGCGCTGGCGGCGCGCTACGCCGCCGTCCTCCGCGCGGGGCGAACCCTGTTCTTCTGCGGCAACGGCGGCAGCGCCGCGGACGCTCAGCATCTGGCGACGGAGTACGTGGTGCGCTACAGCCGCACCCGGCCCGGCCTCGCCGCGATCGCGCTTTCGACCGACAGCTCGATTCTCACCGCCGCCGGCAACGACCTGGGCTTCGAGCAGGTGTTTGCCCGGCAGATCGAGGCCCTGGGCCGTCCAGGTGATCTGCTGGTGCTGCACAGTACCAGCGGGCGGAGCCCGAATCTCCTGGCCGCCGCGCGCGCCGCCCGGGCCCGGTCGGTCGGCACCGTGGCCTTCCTCGGGCGCGGCGGCGGCGCGCTCGCGGCCGAAGTGGAGGAGGCCATCGTGATCGCCTCGGAGGACACCAGCCGGATCCAGCTGCTCCATCTCGCGCTCGAGCATCTGATCGTCGAGCTGGTCGAAGACGAGCTGCTCCCGCGCGGATGATCGATCTCGCCGGTCGGTCGGCGGTAGTGACCGGTGGAAGCCGCGGCATCGGCCGGGCGACCGCGCTCCTCCTCGCCCGCGCGGGCGCCGACGTGGCCGTCACCTATCACAGCCGGCAGCGTGAGGCGGAGGCGGTGGTCGCCGAGATCGCGGCCTTCGGCCGCCGGGCCTTCGCGGTGGGCGGCGACCTGGCCGACCCCGCGACCTCACATCGGCTCGCGAGCGAGGTGGCCCGCGAGCTCGGCGGACTCGACTGCTTCGTGGCCAACGCCGGCATCTGGCCTTCCGACGAGACGCCACTCGCCCGGATGGGCGCGGCGCGCTGGCGGGAGACGATGGCGGCCAATCTCGACGCCGTCTTCCACTCGACCCGGGCGGCGCTCGGGATCATGCGCCCGGGAGGCCGCGTCGTCATCGTGAGCAGCACGGCCGGGCAGCGGGGCGAGGCCGGCCATGCCGACTACGCGGCGACGAAGGGCGCCGTCATCGCCCTCACCAAGTCGCTCGCGATCGAGTGCGCCCCGGACATCCTGGTCAACTGCGTGGCGCCGGGCTGGGTGGACACCGAGATGTGCGCGCCGGCCTTCGCCGGCGGCGGGCGGGAGCGGATCGCGGCCGGCATTCCGCTCCGCCGGGTGCCGCCCCCGGAGGACATCGCCGGCCCGATCCTGTTTCTCTGCAGCGATCTGGCGCGTCACCTCACCGGCGAGGTGCTCAACGTGAACGGCGGCAGCGTGCTCTGCGGATGATCCACCTTCTCTTCACCGGCGGCACCATTTCGATGCACCGCGATTCGGCCGCCGGCGGCAACGTCCCGGCCCACGGCGGCGAGGCGCTGGTCGGCTTTGCGCCGGAGCTGGCGCGGGTGGCCCCCTACCGCATCGAGGACTGGGCCCGGGTGCCGGCGGGCCACCTCACGCCGAGCCGCCTCTGGGCGCTGCGCGAGCGCGTGCGGAGCGTCGCGGCATCGGGGGAAGTTCGGGGCATCGTGGTCGCCCACGGCACCGACATCCTCGAGGAGACCGCCTACCTGCTCGGCCGGACCCTCGATCCGGCGGTGCCCGTGGCGATCACCGGCGCGATGCGCACCTCGAGTGACGCCGGGTGGGACGGCCCCCGAAATCTGGTGGACGCGGCCACGGTGGCCGCCGCCCCGGAGAGTCACGGGCGAGGCGGCATGGTCGTGTTCCACGGGCACATCTTCGCGGGCGTCACGGCCGCCAAGACCCACACCATGGATCCGGATGCGTTCGCCGCCCCGCATGCCGGGCCGATCGGTCGGGTGGAGGAGGGACGGATTACCTACGACCGGCCGCGGATCGACGGATCGAGGCTGGCACCGGGAGGGCTCACCGCCCGAGTGGCCCTCGTCCCCATGGTCGTAGGCGACGACGGCACCATGCTCGACCTGGCGCGGCCGGCGCACGACGGCGTCGTGATCGAGTCCTTCGGCAGCGGCAACGTTCCCCCGGGGGCCGTCCCGGCGATCGGGCGATGGCTGGATGACGGCAAGCCCGTGGTGCTGGCCAGCCGCTGCCTCTACGGCACCGTCGTACCCACGTACGCGTTCGAGGGCGGAGGCGCCCGCCTCACCGCGATGGGGGCGATCCCGGCCGGACCGCGAACGCCGTCCCAGGCGCGGATGGAGCTGACCATCGCGCTTTCTGCCGGCGTCCCCTACGGCTCGGCATGAGCTTCCCCTCGCGGCTCGACATCCCCGACGCGGTGCTCGAGATCGCCCGGACGCTCGAGGCGGCGGGGCACGAGGCCTGGTGCGTGGGTGGCGCCCTCCGCGACGCGCTGCTCCGCAACCCGCATACGGACTACGACTTCGCCACGTCCGCCCGGCCCGAAGAGGTGCAGCGCCTCTTTCGCCGGACCGCCGCGGTCGGGGTCAAGCACGGCACCGTCGGGGTGATCGACCGCGAGCGCGTGCTGCACGAGGTGACCACGTTCCGAAGGGACGTCGCCACCGACGGCCGCCACGCGGTGGTCGAGTATGGGGTGTCACTCGAAGACGACCTGGCCCGCCGCGACTTCACGATCAACGCCATCGCCTATCATCCGCTCCGGCACGAGTGGCGGGATCCCTTTCACGGCGCCGCCGACCTGGACCGCCGTCTGGTGCGCGCCGTCGGTGATCCGGCGGCGCGCTTCGCGGAGGACTACCTGCGGATTCTCCGCGCCATCCGCTTCGCCGCCCGTTTCGGCTTCGTGGTCGAGCCCGATACCTGGGCAGCGGCGCAAGCAGCGGCGTCGGGCCTCAGCCGGCTCTCCGCCGAGCGGGTGCGGGAGGAGTGGTTCAAGAGTCTGCGGACGGCCCAGGACCTGGGCGAGCTGGTGCGGCTCTGGCACGAGGCGGGAGTCGCG
>DATEIR010000122.1:0-2284 GCA_035278885.1 Gemmatimonadales bacterium
GGGCGCAGGGGCGCAGGGGCGCAGGGTGCTAACGATTTTCATATCGAAGTTGCAAGTGGGCTCGTCGACAGACGTCGCGTACCGCGGTCATCTCTCGCACAATCTCCGTGCACACGAGTAGTGCTGCGCCCCTCGCGCCCCTGCGCCCCTGCGCCATACCTTGACATCTAGGTGTCGCGCCGGCAGCTTCAGCTCAGACATAGACACCTAGGTGTGATGCCCATGCCCGCTGCGCGGACCAAAGACCGCCTCCACGGCACCCTCGACGCCCTCATCCTCAAGACGCTGAGCTGGGGTCCTCGCCACGGCTATGCCATCAGCCGCTGGCTCAGCGACACCAGCGGCACCGCCATCCAGGTGGAGGAGGGCTCACTCTATCCCGCCCTCTACCGCATGGAAGGAGAGCGGTGGATCGAGGCGGAGTGGGGCGTCTCGGAGCTGGGCCGGAAGGCCCGTTTCTACAAGCTCACCGCCAAGGGGCGGAAGCAGCTCGCCGCCGAGACCCGGAAATTCGCCGAGTTCGTCGAGGCGGTGTCCCCCATCCTCCTGCCGGGCTGAGCGATGTTCTGGCGCCGGAGCGTCGCCGACCAGGTGGACGAGGAGCTCGCCTTCCACCTCGCGATGGTCACCCGCGAGCTGGTGGAGCAGGGGCGGAGCGAGGCGGAGGCGCGCGCCGAAGCGCTGCGCCGGTTCGGCGATCTGGCCCAGGTGGGCGCCCGCTGCCGGAAGCTCGGCCTCGAGCACGAGCGCAGCGTGCGCCGCGCCGAGCACCTGGGCGAGCTGGGCCAGGACACGCGTCTCGCCTTGCGACATCTCCGGCGAGCCCCCGCATTCACCATCGTCGCCCTGCTCACCCTGGTGCTCGCCATCGGCGCCAACACCGCGATCTTCAGCGCGGTGAGCGCGGTGCTGCTCCGGCCCCTGCCCTACCCGCACGCCGAGCGGCTCACGGCGATCTGGGGCACGATGGCCGACTCGCCGCGGATGCTGCTCTCCTATCCCGACCTGCTGGAGTACCGCGCCCGCAACCACACCTTCGACGACATCGGGGTCATCCGGAACCAGAGCGTCAACCTCACCGGGGGCGAGCGCCCCGAACGCCTGTCCGGCGGCTTCGTCACCGCCAATCTGCTCCGCCTGCTCGGCGCGCGCGCGGAGCTGGGGCGGCTCTTCAGCGACGAGGAGACCGCGGCCGGCACCGGCGCTCGGGTCGCGGTGCTGTCCCATGGAGTCTGGGTGACGCGCTTCGGCGCGGACTCGGGCATCCTGGGCCGCACTCTGGTGCTGAACGGCCTGCCGCACCAGGTGATCGGGGTGACCGCCGCCGAGTTCCACGACCCGTTCGGCACCACCGAGATCTGGCTACCGGTGACCTCCGGCCCGAACCCAAACTGGATCACGCGGCAGAACACCGCCTTCGGCGGACTGGGCCGGATTCGCGCCGGCGTGACCGAGGCGGACGCCTCCGCCGACCTCGACCGGATCGCGAAGGAGCTCGCCGCCGAGTATCCGGAGAACGATGCCGGGCTGGGCGTCCATCAGCAGTCGCTGCGCGACTTCCTGGTCGGCGAGATCCGGCCCGCGCTCCTGATCCTCCTCGGGTTCGTGGCGCTGATCCTCTGCATCGGGTGCGCCAACATCGCCAACCTGCAGCTCGCCCGGGCGACGGCGCGCCGGCGGGAGATGTCGCTCCGCGCCGCACTCGGCGCGGGACGCGCGCGGCTGGTCCGCCAGCTCCTGACCGAAAGCGTGGTGCTCGCGGCGATCGGCGGGGCGCTCGGCGTGCTGCTCGCGCGCTGGGGAATCGCGGCCCTGGTGGCGGCGCTGCCGGATGGATTGCCGGCCTTCGGGGAAGTCGGGCTGGACCGGGGGGTGCTGCTGTTCTCGCTGGCGATCACCGTTGGCGCGGGGCTCCTCTTCGGTGCGGTGCCGGCGCGCTACGGCACTCGAGGATCGCTCAACGACGCGCTGCAGGGCCGCGGCGCCGACCAGGGGGGTGGCAACCGGGTGCGCCAGCTCTTCGTGGCGGTGCAGCTCGCGCTCTGCATCGTGCTGCTGGTGGGTGCCGGCCTCCTGGTCCGGAGCTTCGCCCGGCTGCAGCAGGTGCCGGTCGGATTCGCCACCGATCACCTGCTCACCGCCGAGTTGCGGCTGCCGGTGACGAAGTACGGCAACGATACCCTGGTGACGCAGTTCGGCGCGCAGGCGCTGGAGCGGCTGCGCGCGATTCCGGGGGTGAAGTCGGCCGCCCTGGTGGAGGCGATTCCGCTGAGCGGCAACTGGG
>DATEIR010000123.1:0-8363 GCA_035278885.1 Gemmatimonadales bacterium
TCCCCAGCATGCCGAAGTCGTTCTGTCCCCAGCAAAAGGCCGCGCCGGCCAGGGTCAGCCCGCAGCTGTGAAAGAGCCCCGGCTGGACCGTGCTGTAGTGGCGTCCGCCCGACACCTGCTTCGGCGTGCTGCTGCCCCCCGGGCCCGAGCCGATGGCGCCGGCACCCCAGCAATAGCCCTGGTCGCTCTGGGTCACACCGCAAGCCACGCCATCATCGATCTCTACGGAGTTGAGACCGGCGTTGACTCCCCCGCCGGGACGGACCTGGCGCCAGCTCAACCCGCCCGCGATCAGCGTCGGCTCCGGCCGCCTCAGATCGGGCACCCCATTGCCGACCTCACCGAAAACGTTGCGGCCCCAGCAGTATCCCTTGTCGTCGAGGGTGGCCCCGCAGGTCTCGCTCGCTCCGGCGAACACGCGCCGCCACCGGTGTCCGCCGACCACGCGGGTCGGCGTGTTGGTCGAGCCGTCTCCCGGACCGGTGCCGAGCTGGCCGAACTGATCGCTCCCCCAGCAGAAGGCGACGTCGTACTGATTCACCGCGCAGGTATGCTCGTAGCCGACGCTCACGGTCTTGTATTTCCGGCCGCCGGGCACCTCGGCCGGCACGAGGGACTCGTCCCAGCAGTAGAGCCGCATGGCCGTGGTGACCCCGCAGGTCACCGGCCCCTGACCGTTGATGTCGCCGATGTAGCTCCCGCCGGCGCTCAGCATGAAGAACTTGAGCCCGCCCGCGACCGGTGCCGGCGTCCTGTGTTGGCCCAGCCCCCAGCAATAGGCCAGATCGGCCGTGGTGATGGCGCAGGTGTGCCAGCCCCCAGCGGTGATCTGCCGGAATGCGAGGGTGCTGGCGGTAGCCAATGCCGGCAAGGGCTGCGTGACCGGAGCGGTAGGGCTCTCGGGCTGGTCGCAGCCCAGAATTGAGATCAGAAGTGCCGTGCCGAGCGCTGCCGTAGCGGATCGCATGGGTCACCTCGCGCTGCGTCGAGACTCCTTCCCGGTACCCGGGCTGGGAACGGCCTGATCCTACCCGGCGGGGATCAAGCCGAATTCAAGGCGCCGCGGGCACCCGCCTACCCCCCTGCCCCGGCCCCGCGGCCGTGGTAGATTCCCGGCCATGAGTGAAATCACCGTCGAAAAGACCGCCGAGGATTCGGCCTCCAAGTCGCTCCGGGTCACTGTCCCGGTGGACCGGGTGCAAAAGGCCGAGGCCAAGGCGGTGCAGTACTATGCACAGCGGGCTCGGTTGCCGGGGTTCCGTCCCGGCAAGGCGCCCGTCGCCGTGGTGCGCAAGCGGTTCAATGACGCCATTCGGCAGACCGTGCTGGAAGAGGTCCTCCGCGAGAGCTGGGAGACCGCCAAGTCCGCAGAATCGCTCAAGCCCATCACCGACCCCTCCATCAGGAACCTCAAGTTCGAGGAGGGAAGCCCGATCGAATTCGACCTCCTGGTCGAGGTGCGACCGGAGATCAAGCTCGAGCGGGTGGGCGGTTTCAAGGTCGAGCGCAGGGTCCAGCCGGTCACCGACGCCGCGGTGGACGAGCAGCTGCACCGCCTCCAGGAGCAGAAGGCCGCCTGGCTGCCGGTCAGCGGCGAGCAGCCCTCGCCGGGCCAGATGGTCCGGGTCGAGGTCGCGCCGCTGGAGGACGGGAACGCGGGCACCGCCCAGCCCTACGATCTGGTGCTGGGGCAGAACCAGGCCATTCCCGAGCTGGAGGAGCGGATCATGGCGCTCCGGCCCGGCGAGAGCGCCGACAGCGAGGTCCGCTTTCCCGACGATCATCCGGACGAGTCTCGGCGGGGCCAGACCCGGCGGGTCCGGGTGACGCTCCACGAGGTCAAGCGGCAGGAGCTCCCGACCCTGGACGATGCCTTTGCCCGGGAAGTGGGGGACTTCGAGGACCTGGCCGGCCTGCGGGCGGCCGTCCGCGAGGATCTCGAGCGTGAGGCCGCCCGTGAGGCGGACGCCCAGGTACGTCAGGCGCTCCTCTCCCAGGTCATCGAGGCCAACCAGGTGCCCGCGCCCGAATCCCTGGTGCACCGCCTCATGCACGGCTACGCCGAGATGTACCGGATTCCTCAGGAACAGCTCGGCCCCTTCGAGCAGCAGTTCCATCCGGTCGCCGAGACCCAGGTGCGCCGCGATCTGGTGCTGGACGCGCTGGTCGAGGCCCAGGGGCTCCGGGCCACCGAGGCCGAGCTCGACGGCCGCATCGCCCAGCTGGCCGAGGCGCGGGGAGTGCCGGTGGCCGAGCTGTACGGCAACCTGCAGAAGGCCAACCGGCTGAGCGAGCTCGAGCGTTCCATCACCGAGGAGAAGGCGTTCGCGTACCTTCTCTCGCAGTCCACTGTCGACGAGGCGACTTCTTGACGATGGCCACTCTGTATCCGCCCTATATCATCGAGCGCTCCAGCCGGGGCGAGCGGACCTACGACATTTTCTCCCGGCTCCTCATGGACCGGATCGTGTTCCTGGGCGCCCCGATCAACGACGACGTCTCCAACATCATCATCGCCCAGCTGCTCTTCCTCGAGGCGGACAACCCGGACAAGGACATCTACCTCTACATCAACTCCCCGGGCGGGGTGGTGTCGGCGGGGATGGCCATCTACGACACCATGCAGCACCTCCGGGCGCCGGTGAACACGATCTGCATGGGGATGGCCGCCTCGATGGGGTCCTTCCTCCTGGCGGCCGGGACCAAGGGCAAGCGCAGCGCCCTGCCCCACTCCCGGATCATGATTCACCAGCCCTCGGGCGGGGCCCAGGGCACGGCGGCGGACATCGAGATCCAGGCCCGGGAGATCCTCTATCTCCGGTCCAAGATGAACGCGCTCTATTCGCTCCATACCGGCCAGCCGATCGAGACCATCGAGCGGGACATGGACCGGGACCGGTTCATGAGCGCCGAGGAAGCCAAGGCCTACGGGCTGATCGACAGCGTGTTTACCCCGCGGAAAGATCTGGTTCCGCACTCCAACGGCCGGGAGACTTGACGGTCCGGGAACCGGGGTCCACCTTTCCGGAACCCTTCCACCTTTAGATCTCGACGCGGCTTCATGTCCAACGACAAGCACCTCCGCTGCTCCTTCTGCGGGAAATCGAAGGATTCGGTCCGGAAGTTCATTTCCGGCCCCTCGGTCTACATCTGCAATGAGTGCATCACACTCTGCAATGAGATCCTGGCGGAGGACGAGGAGCGCGAGGTTGCGGACAGCATTACCCAGGTCCCCACGCCGAACGAGATCAAGGACGTCCTCGACCAGTACGTAATCGGGCAGGAGCGGGCCAAGCGCACCCTGGCGGTGGCGGTCTACAACCACTACAAGCGGATCAACGCCTCGAACGGCCGGGACACGGACGTCGAGCTGGACAAGTCCAACATCCTGCTCCTCGGCCCCACCGGCGTCGGCAAGACCCTCCTGGCCCAGACCCTGGCCCGCATTCTCGACGTCCCCTTCACCATCGCCGATGCCACCACCCTGACCGAGGCCGGCTACGTCGGCGAGGACGTGGAGAACATCCTGGTGCGGCTGCTCCAGGCCGGCGAGTTCAACGTCGCCGAGTGCGAGCGGGGCATCGTCTACATCGACGAGATCGACAAGATCGCCCGCAAGTCGGAGAACCCCAGCATCACCCGCGACGTCTCGGGCGAGGGCGTGCAGCAGGCGCTGCTCAAGATCCTCGAGGGCACGGTCGCCTCGGTGCCGCCCCAGGGCGGCCGCAAGCACCCGCAGCAGGAATACATCCAGATCAACACCAAGGACATTCTGTTCATCTGCGGCGGCGCGTTCGACGGGCTGGAGAAGATCATCGAGGCCCGCACCGGGCGGCAGCAGATCGGCTTCGCCTCGGGCGAGCGGCAGCGCACCCCCGAGCTCAACGGCAAGAACCCCTACGCCGAAGTCGAGCCCGACGACCTGCTCCGCTTCGGGCTCATCCCCGAGCTGGTGGGCCGGCTCCCGGTGGTGGTGTC
Organism: Gemmatimonadales bacterium; assembly: GCA_035278885.1. Lineage (GTDB taxonomy): Bacteria > Gemmatimonadota > Gemmatimonadetes > Gemmatimonadales > GWC2-71-9 > CAVVWJ01. The sequence continues at coordinate 3,979 of DATEIR010000123.1, forward strand.
GCTCGAGGCGCTGGACGAGGAAGCGCTGATGCGGATCCTGGTCGAGCCCAAGAACGCCCTCACCAAGCAGTACAAGAAGCTCTTCGAGCTCGAGGACGTCGGCCTGACCTTCGACGCCGAGTCGCTTCGGGCGGTGGCGCAGAAGGCGCTCAAGCGCGGCACCGGCGCCCGCGGGCTCCGCTCGATTCTCGAGACCATGATGACCGATATCATGTTCGATCTGCCCATGCGGGACGATGTCCGCGAGATCGTGGTCACCAAGGAGGCCATCACCGAGGGGGTCTCGCCCCTGGTGGTGACCGAGCGGGCCAGAACCAAGCGCGAGGCGTGAGGGGCCACGGACGGACGGGCGGACGGACGGAGGGGCGGAGGGAGAAGGCGGCGGACGGCGGAAGGGAGCGAGCCCTTCCGCCGTTCGGCCATCCGGAACCGCCGGCCAGCCCGCTCCGGGCCCTGCCGGTCGAGTTCGTCGGTTCGTTCCCGGACCCCCTCGTCCGGCTCGATCCGCCGCTCCCCGAGGTGGCCCTGATCGGCCGGTCCAACGTGGGCAAGTCCAGTCTGGTCAATGCCCTGGTGGGCCGGCCGGGCCTCGCCCGGGTGAGCGGGACCCCGGGAAAGACCACCCTGCTCAATGCCTTTCGGCTGCCGTCGTTGTACCTGGTCGACCTCCCCGGCTATGGCTTCGCCCGGGCAGGCAAGGCGGCCCGGGCCGGGTACCGGCGGCTGATCACCCGGTACCTGGGAGAGCGCCCGACCCTGGCCGGAGTGGTCTGGCTGCTCGATGTGAGGCATCCGCCCTCCCGAGACGACCAGGATATTCAGGACCTCCTGATCGCGAGCGGGCGGCCGGTGCTCGCCGTCCTGACCAAGGCGGACAAGCTCACCCGATCGGCCGGGGCGGTCCGCGCCCGGGAGCTGGCCGCGGCCCTCGGCCTGCAGGATGATCAGGTTCAGCTCACCAGCAGCTCCACCGGCCAGGGCATCGCGGAGCTGGGGGAGAGCATCCTCGCCATCGGAGACCGTCCATGACACCGCGCCCGCCTGTCGTTCTGCTGCTCGCCGCCGTCGTCGCCGTCGCGGCCCCGGCCTGTGCCTCCGCGCAGCACCCGGCCGAGCAGGAGTCGGCGCCGGCGCCGGCGGCGGCGCCGGACCAGGGGACGCCCGGATCGCCGCGCATGCCGCCCGAGGGGTACGGCTCGCTCACGCAGAACGACCTCACCCTGCGGATCGTGACGCCGGAGATCGAGGTGCGCATGGTGCCGCTGGACCAGCATGTGACGCGGCTGCTCGCCCCCGACGCCTACCGATCGCTCCGAGGCCTGGTGGAGAGCCGCCGCGCCTCGATCGACTCGATCGCCCGCCGGTCGGGCACCAGCCGTCCCGGGCTCGCGCTGGTGACCTTCTTCGGCCAGCAGAGCGGCATCCGCTTCGACCCGCAGACGGTCGCGGTGACCATCCGCAACCAGTATCTGCAGCCGATCGGGATCGTCCCCTACAGCCCCAGGTTCAGCTCCCAGCAGCTGAACGTGCGGGAACAGGCCAGCGCGATCTACCTGTTCCAGGAGGAGCTGCCGGTCGGGGATTCGTTCCGGTTCAGCTACGGCAGCTTCAATTCCGACGACTGGCAGTCCAAGCAGCGCCTCCTCGACCGGGAGCGCGCCCGGGTTTCCGCCCGCGCCCGCACCAACGGAGCCGACTCCACCGGCGCGACCCCGCACTAGGAGTACCGATGGCCTACCTGCCGCTCCGCTCGGTCACCCTCCCGGCCGACGTCTCCCGACGCTACGACGCCTGGCTGGAGCAGCTCCAGGACCGCCTGGCCCAGCCCGGCGCCGACTGGTACCGGATCGCCCGCGATGTGCTCTACGAGGTCTGGTATCCCGGCCAGGGCGACTACGACGAGCGGGTCGCGGACCCGGGGACATCCGAATCCGGCCGGCTGGCGCTGCTGTCGCTCGACCCGCACAACATCACGCTGGAGCCCGAGTATTACGCCGACGTCGACCAGGCGCGCTTCGCCCGGGTCAAGCCGCTGCTCTGGCTCTGGTACACCTTCGATCGCGCGCCCCTCGCCGGGCAGAACGTGCATCTGGGCGTGGGACTCCGGCGCGTGCTGGCGGCGCACCTCTTCGCCCGCTGCGGCCGCAACTTCAAGTGCTTCCAGTTCACCGAATTCTCCTACGGCTACAACATGGAAGTGGGCGACGACGTGGTGGTGCACCGCCACGTGCTGCTGGATGACCGGGGCGGCATCACCCTGGGCGACCGGGTCAGCATCTCCGACTATGCCAACATCTACAGTCATACCCACAGCATCGTGGAGCAGAAAGAGGTGACCAACGCCCGCACGGTGCTGGAAGACGACGTGCGCATCACCTACCACGCCACGGTGCTCGCCGGCGTGCGGGTGGGTCGGAACGGCATGGTCGGCGCCAGCGCGGTCGCCACCAAGGACGTCCGACCCTATCACGTGAACGTCGGCATCCCGGCCAAGTCCATCCGGATCAAGCCCAACGCCCCGCCCGAAGCCTACGTGACGGAGCGGGTGTCCAAGCGCGAGCCATAGGAGCGGCGGTGCCTCCCCGGCGTGAGCGCTGGTACGTCTCTCCCTCGGCGATCGCGGCCTACGCGCTCCTCGCGAGCGCCCTGGTCGCCTCCACCCTCGGGGGCCTGCCCAGCGTGCTCACGGTGTTCCTCGGCATGGCGGGCGCGCTCATCGTGCTGCTCGCCGCCTGGCGCCGCGAATGGGAGGTGCCGCTCCACGCGGTCGGCGCCACCCTGCTCGGGGTGGTGGCCTGGTTCGCCGACGACCGCATCTGGTGGGTGGCGGTGCTCGCGGTCCTCAACATCTCGGGCAGCTTCTGGATCGCGATCACCCGGGGCCGGCGGCGGCTGCGCGACTCGGAGTTCAAGTCGGAGCAGCTCGCCAGCCAGCTCGACCGCCGGATCAGCGAGCTCTTCTCCTTGCAGGAGCTGAGCTACGTGCTGTCCGAGTCGATCCAGCTCGACCGCATCGTGGACCAGGTGGCCCGCTACGCCGGGCGCTTCCTCCAGACCGACGGCGCGGTGGTGGTGCTGGCCGACGACGAGCGGGGCGGCCGGCTCCGCGTGGTCGCGGCCACCGGCACCCTGGAAGCGCTGCTGGGACGCACCACCGAAGAGGACGACGCCGGCCTGGTGCGCTTCTCCATCAGCCGGGAGCGCATCGAGGTGGCCCAGGGCGTGGCGACGCCCACCGTGAACCTGCTGGCCGGCGTCACCGTGCGCTCGGCCGCGGTGGCGCCGCTCCGCTCGCAGGGGGTGACCATGGGCGCGCTCGCCGTGGCCGACCGCCAGGGCGGTCCCTTCACCACCGAGGACCTCTGGCTGCTCTCGACGGTGGCCACCAACGCGTCGGTCGTGCTCGCCAACAGCCGCCTGTACGAGATCGTCCGCCGGAGCAAGGACGAGTGGGAGACCGCCTTCAACGCCCTCACCGAGGGTATCGCGGTAGTGGGGCCCGCCGGCGGGATGCTCCGGGCCAACCGGGCGCTCGCGGCCCTGGCGGAGACGGATGAGCAGGCGCTGGTGGGACGCGGGTTCTGCGAGACGCTGTTCGGACGCAACGAGGCGGTGGACGACCTGCTGCACGCCGCCCGCCGGGGCGAGCGGGCCGGGCCGCTGGTGGTGCGGCTGGAGCAGAGCCAGCGGGTGCTCCGACTCACCGCCGCGCCTTTCGCGGAGCGAAGCGGCGCGCCCCGGGGACCGGAGAGCAGCACCGTGGTCATCCTGGTGGAGGACGTGACCGAGCAGCGGGTGCTCGAGGCGCAGCTCATCCAGAACGACAAGATGGCCTCGATCGGCCAGCTCGTCTCCGGCGTGGCCCACGAGCTCAACAATCCGCTCACCTCGATCGCCGGGCTCACCGAGCTCCTGCTCGAGCGGTCACCCCACCCCGACTTCCCGCACGAGCATCTCCGCGTGATTCACGACCAGGCCGAGCGAGCGGGACGGATCGTGCGGAACCTGCTCACCTTCGCCCGGAAGGGAGTCGCGGAGAAGGCCCCGGTGGACCTCAACGATGTCGCGGCGCGGACCGCCCTGCTCATCATGTACGAGCTGCAGCTCCATGGGATCGAGCTGGAGTCTGCGGTCGGTCCCAATGCCGTCGTCGTGCTGGGCGACCGTCACGAGCTGCAGCAGGTACTGCTCAACCTGGTGACCAACGCGGTGCAGGCGGTGAGCACCCTGGAGCAGGGGCGGGTCCGCCGGATCAAGGTGGAGATCACCCGCCAGAACGGCGACGCGGTGCTCCGGGTCCGCGACACCGGACCCGGCGTTCCGCCGCACCTGATCCCGCACCTGTTCACGCCGTTCTTCACCACCAAGAGTCCGGGCCAGGGCAC
>DATEIR010000124.1:0-8447 GCA_035278885.1 Gemmatimonadales bacterium
CGCTCCTGAACGCGCACGAGGTAGTCCGCGGCGGATTCGCGTGGCCCGCGGCGGGGCAGGGCGAAGTGAACGTCATCCGGCTGCGGGGTCTCGCCTTCCGGCGCCTCGTCCATCATCAGGTCGCCGCCTCGCCGCTCCACCGCTCGCTCGTATTCCTCCACTGCGTCGAGCAGGCTCACCAGCTCCTCGCTCGACTCCCGTCCAGTCAGTGACACCCCGCGCTGACGCAGGCGATCGGCGGTCTCGAGCGTGACGCGACGGCGCTCCTCGCTCTCCTGTGGGTCCAGCTGTGGCATATCGGCCTCCATTTGTTGGTCCATCCGCGATCTCGGGCAACCGAGCCGCTGCAGGCAAGCTAATGCGGCAGCCGCGATTCACGGTGAGTGGTGAGATCGCCTGGCCGGCGCCACGGTCCGGGGAGCTGTGTCCTTCTAGCCCGTCGATGCGAGTCGCCCCGCGTCCGCCGCCGCTCCCGGCTGCTCGGCGAGCGGCAACGCGACCACGAACGTCGCCCCCCGCTCCGGATTGTTCACCGCCCACATCTGACCCCCGTGCGCCGTCACGATCGAGCGGCAGATCGTGAGCCCCAGTCCCATTCCGTCGCGCTTGGTCGTCATGAACGGCTCGAACACCGAGGAGAGCCCGTCGGGCGGAATCCCGGTGCCGCGGTCGTGCACCTCGATCCGCGCCTTCCCCTCGTGGGCCGTGGTGGAGAGGAGCAGCAGGCGCTCGCGTGAGGGCGTGTCGGTCATCGCGTCGCAGGCATTGATGATCAGGTTGAGGAGGACCTGCTGCAGCTGGATCCGATCCGCGAAGACCAGCGGCGCCGGGGAGTCCAGCCGCGTGCTGAGGCCGACGCGGCGGTGCCGGAGGTCGGCCTGCGCGAGCTCCAGCACCTCGCCGACCACCTCGTTGAGCGACAAGAGCTCGGGCTCGGCCTGGTCCTTCTTGACCAGGCCGCGCACGTGCTGGACCACCGCAGCGGCACGCCACCCGTCCGCCGCGATGTCCTCCAGGATCACGCGCAGCTCGGGCTTATCGGCATCCGGACCCCCCAGCAGGCGCTCGGCGGCACGCGCGTTGGTGACGATCGCCCCGAGCGGCTGGTTGATCTCGTGCGCCAGCGTGGCCGACAGCTCGCCCACCATCGCGACGCGCCCCAGGTGCGCCAGCTCGCGCCGCTGCTCCTCCACGGTCCGCTCGGCCGCCCGCCGCTCGGTGACGTCGATCAGCGCGCCGGTGACGCGCCGCCCCGCGCCCTTCTCCTCGCTGGTGCGTACGGCGCCGGCGATCCAGCGTGGAGCGCCGCTGGGGTCCGTCCCGATCGCCCATTCGCCGTCGAACGGCGCACCCTCCCGGATCGCGCGCTCGAACGCCTCATTCAGTGGTCCATCCGCGCGGGGACGCACCGCCGCGAGGAACGCGCCGAGCTGTGGTTCCGTTCCCGGATCGAAGCCCAGCAGCCGGGCGCACTGCTCCGAGATCCAGACCCGGTCGGTCTCGGCGTCCCAGGACCAGAACCCGACGCCGAGCGAGACCCCGGCGATCTGCCCGCGCGCCTCGCTGGTCCGAAGCGCCGCCTGCGCCCGGCGCCGCACCCGGCGCTCCAGTAGCAGCCAGACGATCAACGCCGATTCCAGGAGGAGGACGCCGGCCGTGATCAGGATGGTCGGGCGATAGCGCTCCCAGACGGAGACGCTGCGATACCGGACGATCGCGCCCGCCGGCAGCCGCCGCTCGTCGATGCGCCAGCGCCTGAGCTCCCGCCAGTCGAACATGTCCATGCTCGCCGCCGGCTCGATCGGCGGGATCGCCGAGGCGGCCGTGCCGGCGAGGACTCGCAGCGCCAGCTGGCCCGCCGCCTCGCCATGGGCATCGAGGCTGTACAGGTGCCCGCCGACGATCCCGCGGCCGAGATACTGATCCACGAACCCGTACACCGGCGCGTTCGCCGCGCGCGCGATCTGCGCCACGACCTCGTGTGGCACGTACGGCCGTCCGGCACTGTCGGCGAACATCGTGCTGTACAGCACGACTGTATGCGCTGGGAGGTGCGCGAGCGTGTCGAGGAGCGCGGGGAGGGGAAGGCCGGTCAGGTACTCGACCGGTGGACGGGAAGGCGCCGTGCGGAACTCCGCCGTCGCGGCCTCGAGCAGCCGGTGGTCGAACGCCGAGCTGCCGGAGACCAGCAGCACTCGGCGGGTGCCGGGGTGCAGCCGGAGCGCCAGCGTGAGGGTCGGCGCGAACTCGCGCTTGAGGAGCACCCCTGTGGCCTCGGCCGGCAATTGTCGGGCGCCGAGGTCACGCCGGTCGATTCCGCAGAACACGATGGACGCGCCGGGGAACACCTCGGCGCCGTGGGCCAGCATGAAGTCGAGCGCCGGGGACAAGACCGTGATCACCACGTCGATCGGCTTGCCTTCGTATTTCGCGCGGAGGTAGTCCTTGAGGAGCAGCGGATAGCGGGGCGAGGAGAAGCGGGACAGATCCATCGTCTCGCGGTACACCTCGACCTGGCCCGGAAGTGCCGAGGTCAGGGTCCGGGTCAGGCGCGCGTCGAGGACGGCCAGCCCCGGCAGGTCGGTGCGCTCGTCGTAGAGCAGAACGACGCGCCGCACCTGGGCCTGCGCGGGCGCGGCGAACAGGAGCAGGACCAGGAGGATCAGCTTCAAGGCGTAGGCGTCTTGTCGGGGGAGCGATCGAGTGCTTTCCGGAATATAGTCCGGTACCTGCCTCGCCCTGGGATCCGCCTCGAGACGGCAGGCCCACGTGGTCGCGGACGAGAAGTAGCCGGGGGAGACACGCAGTGGGTCGGCTCCTGGGTGCCATGGCGATCTTCATCGCATACCCGCTGCTCGCGCTCGCCGTCGGAGCCGTACACCGTGGGCAGGCCGCCGGAGAACTGCATGATGCCCTCCCCTTCGAGGTCACCCCGTCCGATACCGTAATTGGCGCGTCCAGGGAGTAGGCCCCGGCCCGGACCAGGATGTGCCGCCCGGCGGAGAGGCGGGCCGTTGAGCCCGCCCGCTTTGGACGGTACAATCTCAGAGCGTTGATGGACTCCGCGACCGGCGAGTGACGGATGAGCGAGCGCGACACCTGGGAGCGCCTGAACCGGATCTTCCACGAGGCCCTCGCGCACCCGGCCGCCGAGCGAGCCGCCTACCTGGACCGGGCCTGTCCGGAAGACCCGGAGCTCCGGGCCGAAGTCCAGAGGCTGATCGCCGCGCACGAGAGCGCCGCCGAGTTCATCGAGACCCCCGCGCTGGTGGCTGCCCGCACCTGGCTCGAGCCGGAAATCCGGGAATCCCTGGCCGGCTTGCGGCTGGGCGCCTACCGCCTCGAGCGCGAGATCGGCCGCGGCGGCATGGGCGCCGTGTACCTCGCCCGGCGCGCCGACGGCCAGTACCAGCAGCAGGTCGCGATCAAGCTCATCAAGCGCGGCATGGATACCGATCTCGTGCTCGAGCGGTTCCGCGTCGAGCGCCAGATTCTCGCCTCGCTCGACCATCCCAACATCGCCCGACTGCTGGATGGCGGCACGACCGACGACGGTCGGCCGTACTTCGTCATGGAGTACATAGAAGGAAAGCCGATCGACCGGTACGCCGAGGAGCACCGCCTCGCGGTACCGGAGCGCCTCGGGCTCTTTCTCCAAGTCTGCGGGGCGGTCGCCCATGCCCACACCCGCCTCATCATCCACCGCGACATCAAGCCGCTCAACATCCTGATCACGGCGGAGGGCATGCCGAAGCTGCTCGATTTCGGGATCGCCAAGGTGCTCCACCCGGGCACGGACGAGGCGACCGGGTCCGTCACCGGCTTCCGGCTGCTGACACCCGAGTACGCCAGCCCCGAACAGGTGGAGGGCCGTACCGCCACGGTCGCGAGCGATGTCTACTCGCTCGGCGTGGTGCTCTACGAGCTGCTGACCGGCCGCTCGCCGTACCATCCGCGAAGCCGGGCCCTGGCGGACGTCGCGCAGGCGGTGCAGACGACCCAGCCCGAACGGCCGAGCCTGGTGGTCACCCGCCCCCTCGGACGCCTGCTGCGGCGCGATCTCGACGACATCGTCCTCACCGCGCTCCGCAAGGAGCCGGCCCGGCGCTATGGGTCTGTCCAGCAGCTGGCGGACGACATCCGCCGCCACCTGGACGGACGGCCCGTTCGGGCTCGGCGGGACGGGCTGATCTACCGGACCGGCAAGTTCCTGCGCCGGAACCGGAGCGCCGTGCTGGCGGCGGGCGTGGCGGCCCTCCTGGTGCTGGTGCTGGCCGGAGGCTTCGTCGCGCTGCGGGCTCGCGCGGACGACGATGGGCGTGGCTCGCTCCTGTCGACCGGCGCGCTCGCCCGCCGCGATCGCATTCTGGTGGCTGATTTCACCGACCTTGCCGAGGATTCGACGCTCGCCCGGGCCTTGACCGAGGCCTTTCGGACCGACCTCGCCCAGTCGCCGCTGGTGCAGGTGATGACTCCCCGCCAGGTGCGCTCGACCCTCGCGCGCATGCAGCGCGGCCCCGACGCGGTCCTCGACGACTCGCTGGCCCGGGAGATCGCCGCGCGGGACGGCGTCAAGGCGTTCGTGAGCGGGAGCGTCGCGCGGGTCGGCGGGAGCTACACGCTGACGGTGCAGCTGATCGGCGCGCAACGGGGTGAGGCGCTGACCGGCCTGCGCGAGACGGCCCGCGACTCCTCCGGGCTCATCGCGGCGGTGGACCGGGCCAGCAAGGGCCTGCGCCATCGCATCGGGGAGTCGCTCCGCGCGCTGGACGAGATGCCGCAGCTCTCCGAGGTGACCACCGCCTCGCTCCCGGCGCTCCGACGCTACACCGAAGCGGGCCGGCTCTCCCTGGCCGGGGATCGCACCGGAGCCATCCGGCTGCTGCAGGAGGCCGTGGCCATCGATACCGGGTTCGCGACGGCCTACGAGGCGATGGCGAAAGTGTACGGCGCCGCGGCGGAGCCGGGCCGGGCCTACGCGGCCGGGCAGCACGCCCTGGCGAACCAGGCTCGCCTGTCCCTTCGCGAGCGTGAGGTCAAGCTCGCCTCCGATGCCTACGGCGCCGGCGACTATCCGTCGGCAATCGCCCGGTACACCCGGCTGCTCGAGCGCTACCCCGACGACGCGTCGGCGCTGAGCAACATGGCGCTGGCCTACCGGGACTGGCGCAGGTTCGCCACCGCCGAGAGCGTGTACGCGCGCGCGATTCGAGCCGATTCCACCATCCCCATCATCTACTACGGCCTCCACAGCGCGCAGCTGCTGCAGGGCAGGTTTGCCGACGCCCGGCGCACGCTGGAGCTGATCGCGCGGCGCTTCCCGGGCGATCGGAGCCTTCTGCTGGTGGGGGTGAACGACGCCGCGGCCCGGCAGGACTGGGACGAGGCGGAGCGGCTCGTGCACCGCCGGCTGGACGCCGCCCGCGGGGACACCCTGCAGCTGGTGGACGGGTACGAGGCACTGGCCGGGATTGTCATGACGCAGGGGCGTCTGTCCGACGCGGCGCGGCAATGGCGAACCCAGCTCGTCCTGAGTGCCGCGTCGGGGTCATGGGGCCGCTATCTCTTCGGGGTACAGCAGCTCGGCTACCTGCAGCTCCGCTATCGCGCCGCGCCGCGCCGGGCCCGGGCGCTGATGGATTCGGTGCTGGTCGAGCACCCGCTGGACCGGGTGCTCCCCGGCGACCGGCCTTACTACGAGCTGTCCCGGTTCTACGCGGCCGTGGGCGACGCGGCCCGCGCCCGGGCGCTGCTCGCCTCGGGCGACAGCACCGATCGCGCGCTGGGCCGGAGCCGTCCGGCCGAGCGGAGCTGGACCCGCGGCGTGATCGCGATGGGCGGGGGCAGAACGGGCGAGGCCCTGCCCGAGCTTCGCCAGGCCGCGGCGACCGATTTCTGCGCGATCTGCCCGCTGCCGGACCTGGCTCGCGCCTACGAGGCTGCCGGCGAGGAGGATTCCGCCCGGGTCACCTACGAGCGGTACCTGGCGACGCCCTGGCTGTTCCGCTACGAGGTCGACGCCGTCGAGCTTGGCTGGGCGCTGAAGCGGCTGGGCGAGCTGTATGACGAGCGGGGTGAGCGGGACAAGGCCGCCGCCGCGTTCACCCGATTGGCCGGCCTCTGGGAGCGGGCGGATTCCGACCTGCAGCCGGTGGTCGCCCAGGCCCGCCGACTGGCCGAGCCGCCCCGCCCGCTGCCTTAACTCCCCGGCTCCCCGGGCGCTCCCTCGATCGCCTTGTAGAGCCACGCCTTGGCGAACGTCCATTCCCGCTCGACGGTCGCGTCGGAGATCCCCATCACCTCCGCGATCTCACGCGCCGAGAGCCCGCCGAAGAACTTGAGCTCCACCACCTGAGCCTTGCGCGGGTCGACCGACGCGAGCCGCTCGAGCGCCTGCTCCAGCGCGATCAGCTCGACCTCCGGCCGCCCCGAGGGCGCCTCCACCAGGCTGAGCGAGACGGCTTCCGCGCCCCCGCCGCGCTTCCGCGCGGCCCGGCCCCGCGCGTGGTCGACCAGGAGCCGGCGCATGATGCCGGCCGCCACCCCGAGGAATTGCGCCCGGTTTCGCCAGTCCACCCGCCGCTGGTCGATGAGCCTGAGATAGGCCTCGTGGACCAGCGCCGTGGGCTGGAGCGTGTGGCCGGGATCCTCTCGCCGCAGGTAGGCCTCGGCCAGCCGGTGCAGCTCGTCGTAGAGGACCGGGAGCATGTGATCCAGGCCGGCCTTGTCGCCCCGGCCCAGCTCGAGGAGCCAGTCGGTGACGGCGGTCGTGCGCTCGGGGGCCGGATCGCTCATCGGGGTCGGCGAAGGGGGTTACGCGCTGCCACGCGGATTCCGTGAGTTTACGGCCCGGCGGAGGCTTGCTCAAGGCGCGGGTGAGGGCATGGCCGGCCGGACCACGCGTTACTGAGTGTACCGATGCGGGGACCTTCGACTCAGTCAGGAGACCGGCGATGTCTCGTGTCATGCGCCTGGGCGCACTCGTCGCCCCCGGCTGGCTCATGGTCGCCATGGCGTGCGCGGAGCCCGACGCGCTGGGGCCGGAGCGTCCGGCGGAGGCGCCGCCCGAACCGGGTGTCCCGCTGGCGGCGACCGCATCCACCAACGTGTGGGCCACCAAGGCTGCGATGCCCACCGCACGCGAGGGCCTCGCCGTCGGCGTGGTGAACGGAATCGTCTATGCGATTGGCGGAAGCGGGGCCGCGGGAAACCTGACGAAGGTCGAGGCGTACACCCCGGGCAGCAACACGTGGACGACCAGGGCCTCGCTCCCCCAGGGACGCAGCGCGCTCAACGGCACCGGGACGATCAACGGGATCCTCTACGTGGCCGGCGGATTGAACTCGCTCGGCGCCACCACCACCCTCTACGCCTACAATCCGTCCACCAACACCTGGGCGACCAAGGCGCCGATGGTCTACCCCTCGGCCTGCGGAGGAAGCGGCGTCATCGGCGGCCGGCTGTACGTCTACGGTTACAGCGGCTGCAACATCGGTGGGGTCTCCTTCCAACGCTACGATCCGGCCACCAACAAGTGGACGGCTCTGTCGGTGACGAACTGGCCCCACTCGTCGCCTGCGGTCGGCGTGATCGGCGGGAAGCTCTACCTCGCCGGCGGTGAGGATACCTTTACGCCGACCAACGCCCGGCTCGACGTCTACGATCCCGCGACGGACGCGTGGACCAGCAAGGCCTTCATGGTGCAGCCGCGCTCCGGTCCGGCCGGGGCGGTCATCAACGGTCTCTTCTATGTCGCGGGTGGCTACGACAGCAACAGTCAAAGCTACCTGCGTAACGCCGAGGCCTACGACCCGCAGAGCGACACGTGGCGCAGCGTGTCGGCGTTCAGCACGGCACGCGGTCACTTCGGCGCCGCGACGGTGGGCAAGAAGCTGTACGCCGTAGGCGGAACCAATTCCACCACCTCCTGGCTGACCACCAACCAGTCATACACCCAGGGCGACATCTGGGTGACCAAGGCCTCGCTGCCGACAGCGGTGGTCGGCCCGATGGCCGCGGCGATCGGGAGCAAGCTGTACGTCGTCGGCGGCATCTCGCCCACCACCCTGGCGCCGCTCACCACCAGCCAGTCGTACACCCCGGGTACGGACACCTGGGCCAACCGCGCGTCGCTGCCGCAGGGCGTCTCGGACGCCGACGGCGCCACGGTCATCAACGGCGTGCTGTACCTGCCCGGCGGCCGCCATGGCGGCTACCTGAACACCCTCTACGCCTACAACGCCTCGACCAACAGCTGGACGACCAGGGCCGCCATGCCGGCGGCCGGCGGCCTCGGCGCCAGCGGCGCGATCGGCGGCAAGCTCTACGTGCTCACGGGCGCCGACGCGGGAGGATACGTCAGGCGCCTCGGCCGCTACGACCCGGCCACCAACACCTGGACGTCTCTTGCGCCGCCGCTGGGCTACCACGCGAGCGGGGTGGCCGGG
>DATEIR010000125.1:0-6472 GCA_035278885.1 Gemmatimonadales bacterium
ATGGTTCGCCTCACCCTGCACCATCTCATGCGACGGCGCGGGATCTCCGCCTACGCCCTCAGCCGCGGCACGGGGCTGAGTTACCCCAGCGCCTACCGAATGTCGCGGCCCGCGGGGGTCTTCGGCCGGATGCACGCCGACACGCTCGAGCGACTGTGCGAGTTCTTCCAGGTCCAGCCGGGGGAGCTGCTGCGCTGGACTCCAGGCGGCCGGAACGGCCGGAAAGGCCGGCGACGGTGACCGTCATGAAAAGGGCCGGCGAAACGCCGGCCCCCTGAGAAAGCCCGGCGGACGATTCAGCCGACCAGATCGCCGTCGAGCCGCTCCAGCGTGGCGGCCACCGAGACCAGCGACATCAGGTCCAGATCGCGCCGGAACTTGCGCGCGGCATCCCGCACCTCGGACGACACGGGCTCGCCGGTGCGCAGGCGATAGCTCCGGTAGGAGTTCCCGAAGTCGAGGAAGACGCGCCGCAACGCGCGGATCTCGGTGTCGGCGCGGCGCCGGCGGCCCTGGCCGAGGCCGGGGCGGTCGTTGACCGTGCGACGGGCGTCCTTGATGCGAGCGATGACGCGATCGGTGAGCCGGTGGTCCGCGGGGCCACCGGGGGAGCGCGAAGGAAGGTCAGACATGGAACCGCCAAGTGGGAGAATGACTCCGGGCCGGATCGGCCGGGGCTCCTGGAATCTACCCCGCTATGTTGCCTCATGCCCGCGAACGGAGCGACCGGCCCCCGGCCTCCCGTCTCCGGTTCAGGAGGGAGGCCCTCGTGGCGAGGAACCACTTCGGGTTCGAGAAACGGCAGCGCGAGCTGAGCAAAGAGCGGAAGAAGGCGGAGAAGCGCCAGCGCAAGGAGGATCGGCAGAACGCCGACCAGGTCGGCGCGGAGCAGGACCCGGGCGACGGCCCCGTCTCGGTCAACGATGGGCCCAGAGCCACCAGTTGAGCAGGACCAGGCCGAGATTCCCGCCGAACAGCAGCATGGCCCCGACCCGGGAGCGGGGGGGCTTGGGCGGCTCGATCAGCATCATGGACCCTCGACCTTTGGAACGCGGGGTGTGTGACCTGCACCCCCGCGGCCAGTCCCGTCTAGGGGTATGCTGGGGCTAGCTGGTTCCCGGTCCCGGGAGCCCTACCCTGAGACCGAGGTCGGGATGCTCCCTCGTCAAGCCCGTCTCCGAGCGGCGTACCGCGATTGGTACGCCGGAATCACACCGGACACCTGGCACCACGCGCTCTGGGTCCGCGAGAGAGCGCTGGCGAACCTTCGGAATGGGTCGCCCCAGTGGCAGAACCCGAACGGGCGGGTCCTGTCCGACGCGCACTTCGAGTTCCAGGGTGGCGCGTTCGGGGAGGGCCCGCGGGACGTCGAGCGCCGGATGACCCGCTCGCAAGAGTAACCGCTCCCCAGCCACGTCCGCTCAGCGGCTCAGGAGCCAGGCCGCATGCGGGGTCCGATCCGCAGCTCGTGCCCCTCGTGGGAGAGGAGCACGTCCGCCACCGGCCGCGGGTCCCGCAATCCCGGCCGATGGGCCTCCCACCACTGCTCCGCCTGCTCCGCCGTCCACACCTCCGGAATCTGCACCGCGGCCAACCGCTCCCCCACCACCTCGGCGCTGGCCGGCCGCCGCCCCGGATCCTTCTCCAGACACTCCATCACCAGCGCCTCGAGCGCCGCGGGGAGCGCGCGACCGATTCGGGCCGACGGTCGCCGCGGCTCCGCCGTCACGTGCTGCATCATCACCTGCATCGCGTTTTCCCCCTCGAACACCAGCTTGCCGGTCAGCAGCCAGTACGCCACACACCCCAGCGCGTAGATGTCCACCCGGTGATCGGTCTCCGTCGCCCCCATCACCACCTCGGGCGCCATGTAGCCCGGCGTCCCGCTCCAGCTGTCCTCCGTGCTGAGCTTCACCGTCTCCGCGCCGCGCGCCCGCGCCGGGCTGTCGAGCTTCACCAATCCGAAGTCGAGCACCTTGACGAAGTCGTACGTCGTCCCGGCCCGGCTGACCACGATGTTCGCCGGCTTGATGTCGCGGTGGACCAGACCGTTCGCGTGGGCGTCCTGCAGCGCGGCGCAGACCTGTCGCAGGATGTGGACGACCCGCTCCGGCGGCAGCGGTCCGTACTGCCGGACCAGGGTGTCGAGGTCGAGGCCGTCGAGCAGCTCCATCACGTAGTACAACCTGCCGTCCTCGGCGACGCCGAAGTCGTAGAGCTGCACCGTATGGGGCGAGGTGAGCGCGGCGGTGGCGCGGGCCTCGCGCTCGAAGCGGCGCACCAGCAGCTCGGGATCGGTGGCCATTCCGGGCACTGCCTTCGCGCGGATGATCTTGATCGCCGCCGGCCGGATCAGGAGCCGGTGCCGCGCGCGCCAGACCTCGCCCATGCCGCCGCCGCCGATCTTCTCCTCCAGCAGGTACTGCCCCAGCTCGCTCGCCTCGGCGACTTGCCGGCGGAGCCCATAGAGGACGCGCGAGACGATCGTCGCCACGACTGTCCCCAGCACGGCCCAGAGGATCGTGTTGAGGGTCATGTGGAGCTTCTGGTATCCGGGGCTGAAGCCGGGCAGGAAATTCGTCGGGTGGTGGCGCGCGATGCAGATCACCACCGTGGGGAGAAAAATCAGCGCCGTGATCAGCGCGGTCCGGCCCGGCCTGGAGGGCATGATGATGGCCCGGAACATCGCCGTGACCAGCAGCGCCAGCAGCACCTGCAGGATCTGGCTTTCGTCAGTCACCGTCATGAAGGCGAGGAAGACGCCGGCCAGGGCGAAGGCGCCGGCGTCGAGCGCGCCCAGCGCCTTGAGCGACCACCTGGCCCGGGTGGTGACGAACCAGAGCGCCGCCATGGTGAGGCTGGCGCAGATGTGGCCCAGGGCCACCGGGCCGCGGACGACGGCGAAGGCGTCCGCGCCGCCGATGAGGGTCAGGCTGGCCAGGAGAAAGAGCCAGAACCCGAACGAGACCAGGAAGAGGGTCTTGGCGAGCAGGGCCAGGCGCTCCCGGACGAACCCGGTGCCGCCGGAGCTGTCCAGGCCGAGCTGGAGGAGGGGCATGGGGGGAAGATGGCGGGGGGATGACGCTTGCGTCAGGTAGCGAGCGCCCGCTAGCGATTCGAGCGACCACAACGCATCTTCCAGCATCCCTACCAACATCCCATGCCCGAACTCTTGAGCAGGCTGCAGGCCGCCCTGGCGGACCGCTACCGCCTGGAGCGCGAAGTCGGCGCGGGCGGCATGGCCACGGTCTACCTCGCCCAGGACATCCGCCATGCCCGGCGGGTGGCCGTCAAAGTCCTCCGGCCCGAGCTCGCCGCGGTGATCGGGGCCGAGCGGTTCCTGGCCGAGATTCAGCTCACGGCCAACCTGCAGCATCCGCACATCCTGCCGCTGTTCGACTCGGGGGAGGCGGACGGCTCGCTCTTCTACGTCATGCCGTACGTCGAAGGGGAGACGCTGCGCGACCGGCTCACCCGGGAGAAGCAGCTCGCGGTGCCGGACGCGGTCAGGATCGCCGAGGAGGTGGCGTCCGCGCTGGACTACGCGCACCGGCACGGGGTGGTCCACCGCGACATCAAGCCGGAGAACATCCTGCTGCACGACGGCTCGGCGCTCGTCGCCGACTTCGGCATCGCGCTGGCGGCGAGCAAGGCGAGCGGGGCGCGGATGACCGAGACCGGAATGTCGCTCGGCACCCCGCACTACATGAGTCCGGAGCAGGCGATGGGCGAGCGGGAGATCACCGCGCGCTCCGACGTCTACGCGCTCGGCGCGGTGCTGTACGAGATGCTGACCGGGGAGCCGCCGTTCACCGGGGCCACGGCGCAGGCGGTGGTAGCCCGGGTGGTGACCGAGGCGCCGCGGCCACTGCAGGCGCAGCGGCACACGATTCCGCCCCACGTCGAGGCCGCGACGCTCACGGCGCTGGAGAAGCTGCCGGCGGATCGGTTCGCCTCGGCGGCGGACTTCGCCGCGGCGCTGAAGAACAAGAGTTATGCGACTACTGCCGTAGTGCCGGCTGCCGCGGCGTTGGGCGCGAAGTCGCAGGGGCGCAGGGGCGCAGGGTTCTGGGTGGTGGCGGGGGGTGCGGTCGTGCTCGCGGGCTTGGCGCTCTGGGGATGGCTCCGTCCCCTGCCCCACGAGCCGATGACGCAGTTCAGCCTCGCGCTGCGCAAAGGCGAGGAGCTGCGGCCGCCGCCGCCGGGTGGAGGCGGGCGGATCGCGGTGTCGCCGGACGGACGGATGGTCGTCTTCGCGGGCCCCGGAGACGGCGGCGGCCAACTCTGGCTGCGGCGGCTCGACCAGCTCACCTCGACCCCCATCGCGGGGACCGAGGCCGGCTACAGCCCCTTCTTCTCGCCCGACGGACGCAAGGTCGGGTTCATCAAGAGCGGCTCCGTCCTCCGGGTCGCCTCGCTCGACGGCACGCCGACGGTCACCCTGATCGACACCGCCAACACCGTCAGTGCGGACTGGAGCGACGACGGATGGATCTACGTCGAAGGCGGCGCCGGCATCATCCGCGTCCGGCCGACCGGCGGCGCGGTCGAGCCGGTCTACACGGTGTCGCCGGAGCGTCGGGAAATCGGCGCCGAGTTCCTCAATGCCCTCCCGGGCGGCGGCCTGCTCTACCGGCTGCGCTATTCCGGGAAGGGTCAGACCGAGTTCCAGATCGGCGCGATGAAGGTGCCGGGCGGCGCGCCGAAGGTCCTCACCCGCGGCGTGTTCGCGCGCTATACGACGACCGGCCACCTCCTCGTGGTCACCGCCGAGGGGAAGCTGATCGCCATCCCGTTCGATCCGGCCAAGCTCGAGATCACCGGGGCGCCGATCGCGCTGCTCGAAGGCGTCGGGGTGCGGGCGAACGGGTTCAGCATCGACCTGGCGCTCTCGCCCAGCGGCACGCTGGTGTACACCACCGGGGGCGCCATCGGTGCACGGCGGGCGGTGTGGGTGACCCGCGAGGGCGGGACCTCCCCGGTCGATCCGGCCTGGGACCCGCAGGGCAGCATCGACGCCTTCAGCCTCTCGCCCGACGAAAAGACGCTCGCGGTAGCCCTTTCCCGGAATGGCAAGTCGGACATCTGGGTCAAGGCGCTGCCCGCGGGGCCGTTCTCCCGGATCACCTTCGGCGATACCGGCAGCACCCGCCCGGTCTGGGCTCCCGACGGGCGCTCGCTGCTGTATCTCACGGACCGGTCGGGGTCCGGCGTGGGACCGGTGTACGAGCACCGCGCGGACGGGACCGGGAGTGGGACGCTGGTGTTCCGCGGCAGCATGGATTGGGGGCAGATCGTCCCCTCGCGCGACCGCGGGTGGCTGATCCTTCGCAGCGCGGTGCTCCCGGGGCCCCTGAGCATCTTCGGCGTGCACCAGGGCGACACGGCCGCGGTACCGCTGGTGGTCAACACGGCGAACAACGTGCT
The DNA here is from genome assembly GCA_035278885.1 of Gemmatimonadales bacterium. GTDB lineage: Bacteria > Gemmatimonadota > Gemmatimonadetes > Gemmatimonadales > GWC2-71-9 > CAVVWJ01. The sequence continues at coordinate 5,428 of DATEIR010000125.1, forward strand.
CCCCGCACTTTCACCGGACGGGCGCTGGCTGGCGTACGTCTCGGACGAGTCCGGGGCGGCCGAGATCTACGTGCGGCCGTTCCCCGCGACCAGCTCGGCCAGGTGGCAGGTCTCGACCGCCGGCGGAACCCAGCCCGTGTGGAGCAGAAGTGGCCGCGAGCTCTACTACCTCAACGGCAAGAACGAGATGGTCGCGGCCGACATCCGGCCCGGCGCGGCCTTCAGCGTGGGCGAGCAGCATGTGCTGTTCTCGGCGGCGGCCTTCCTGCCGCTCGGGACGGTGCCGTCTTTCACGGTGAGCGCGGACGACCGACGGTTCCTGTTCCTCCGGGAAGGGGAGACGGCGCAGGAGAGCGAGCTGATCGTGGCGTTGCATTGGTTGGATGGGCTGAAGCAGAAGGGGAGATAACCCATGCCTGAGACGCAGAGCCGCCTCCAGATCGCACTGTCCGACCGCTACCGGATCGAGCGCGAGATCGGCGCCGGCGGGATGGCGACGGTCTTTCTGGCGCAGGACCTCCGGCACGACCGGCGGGTGGCGCTCAAGCTGCTCCGGCCGGAGCTCTCCGCCGTCATCGGGGCGGAGCGGTTCCTGGCCGAGATCAAGCTGACGGCCAACCTGCAGCATCCGCACATCCTGCCGCTGTTCGACTCCGGGGAAGTGGTCGTAGACAATCCCGACGGAGCCCAGCGCTACCTGTTCTACGTCATGCCCTTCGTCGAGGGCGAGTCGCTCAGGGCCCGGCTCAACCGGGAGAAGCAGCTGCCCGTCGCCGAGGCGGTGCGGATCGCGGTCGAAGTCGCCTCGGCGCTCGACTACGCCCACCGGCACGGCGTGGTCCACCGCGACATCAAGCCGGAGAACATCCTGCTGCACGACGGGCAGGCGCTGGTGGCCGACTTCGGGATCGCGCTGGCGGCGAGCAAGGCCGGCGGAAACCGGATGACCGAGACCGGGATGTCGCTGGGGACGCCGCACTACATGTCGCCCGAGCAGGCGATGGGCGAGCGGGAGATCACCGCGCGCTCGGACGTGTACGCGCTG
>DATEIR010000126.1:0-22849 GCA_035278885.1 Gemmatimonadales bacterium
GGCATCGGCGCCGGGTGACTCTTGGGCTGAGGCACGCCGGTGGTGACGGTATGCTCGATGAACGACAGGCTCCCGTCGCCGTGGATCCAGGTATTGTCGGTCAGGTCGGGTGCCATCGCGGTGCCCTTGGCGTCCTGACCGTGACACGCGGTGCAGGTGCCGCCCGCTTCCTGGCCGTGGAAGATCTTGTCACCCTCCGCGATCTGCGCGGCGGAGCCGCCGCCGGCGGCGGGCTTGGCGGCGCTGGTCTTCTTCTTGGTGGTATCCTGGGTCTTCTTGGCGGTGTCCTGCGCCTTCGTCGCGGCCGTGTCGGAGGCCGGCGTCATGGCCGACCCGGTATCGGTCACCGGAGCCATGGTCGATCCGGTGTCCACCGCCGCGGGCGAGGTCTCCGCCGCGGGCGGCGGACTGGCCATCGCGGTGGTATCCGACGCGGCGCCCTTGTCACCTTTGCCGCAAGCTGCGAGCACTACGAGAGTTCCGGCCAGCAGGGCTGCACCTGTGTTCGCCATCCGTGCCTCCAACGATGTCAGGGAACCGTCCCGAGCTTGGGGCCCGCGGACGCGGGCTCGGGGCACCGAACGGCCCTAATCTGGTCCCCTGGCACCCGCGCGCCGTGTCACCGCTCACCAACCGGGTCAGCGGGGCCACAGCCAGCCGAACGTTCCGGCGGTCACCAGCCCGTAGATCAGGCCGTCCAGGGCCTCCTTGAGCGCCACCGGCCAGGGCTTCGCCATCCAGATCGCCGAGGGAAAGACACCCGCGGCGTACGCCAGGAACGTCACCGCGCCCACGACCCGGAACACCTCGAGGTATACCGTCCCGGGCGCGATGGTATGGGCGGCCACGTACGCCACGAAGACGGCGACGACCAGGTTGAAGACGAACCACTGGGCCAGGTACGGCCCCATGGTCGGCTTGGCGGGAGCGCGCAGGTTGAGCACCCCGACCGGCCCCTCGGTGTACTTCCGGATCATCTCGGGGGACTGCATCTCCTTCGGATCCTTGCAGTAGGGGATGATGTACTGCTTCGGCGCGGGGTTCCCGGCCATGATGGCGGCCCGCACCGCGTCTTCATTGGGGAGCGGGGTGTAATCCGAGGAGTGATAGCGCAGGACCATGTGGATGAGGAAGCTGGCGATGAAGACGAAGACCGCGGAGAGCACGACCGGCAGCAGCAACGAGCCGAGCGGTACCATACGACCTCCGGCGAGGGTGGGGTGCGGCGTGCGGTTGGGAGCGGCGTGCGGATAAGGTACAGCCCCATTGACCCGGCCGGAACGTCGGCGGCTCTACACGGGCTGTTCCGGGTCTCCACTCTGGCGCCGCCAGATCTCCCGCAGCGTGGCGATCGTGTCGGCGTCCGCCGGGGACTTGTCGGGCCGATAACCCTTGATCCGGGCGAACCGCAGGGCAAGGCCGCCGGGATACTGCGGGCTCGCCTGCAGATCGTTGAAGGCGACCTCGACCACCAGCTCCGGACGCACCCACACTACGTGGCCCTCGCGGGATTGCTCAAGCTCCAGCAGCCTCGTCGTCTGCCAGGCGAGCATCTCGTCGCTCATGCCCTTGAAGGTCTTGCCCAGCATCACGAACCCGCCGGTCGCCCCATCCCGCGCCCCCAGGTGCAGGTTGCTGAGCCACCCCTTCCGGCGCCCGTGCCCCCACTCGGCGGCCAGCACTACCAGATCGAGGGTACGCACCGGCTTGACCTTGAGCCAGTGCCGGCCGCGGTGGCCGGCCTCGTAGGGCGCGTCGAGCGCCTTGGCCATGATGCCTTCGTGTCCCCGGTCCAGCGCCTGCCGCAGGAACGCCGACGCGGCGTCGGCGGAGCCGGTGATCAGTCTGGGCACGACCAGGTCCGTCGGGACCGACCGGTCCAGCAGCGCGATCCGCTCGCGATACGGCCGGTCGATCAGGCTGACCCCGTCGAGGAAGAGCAGGTCGAACAGGAAGAGCGTGAGCGGGATCGATTCGCGGACCCGCTCGACCTCCAGCCGCCGGCCGAATCGCCGCATCGTGGTCTGGAACGGGTGGGGCGAGCCGTCGGGGCGAAGGGCGATCGCCTCGCCTTCGAGGATGAGCCCGGTGGCCGGAAGCGCCAGAGTTCGCCCGACCAGCTCCGGCACCGCGGGAGTCACCTCGTTGAGTCTTCGGGAGTAGATCCGGACCTCATCGCCGCGGCGGTGGATCTGCACTCGCGCGCCGTCCAGCTTGAGCTCCAGCCCGCACTCGCCCAGCTCGGCCACCGCCTCGGCCTCGCTCTCGGCGGTGCCGGCGAGCATCGGCTGGATCGGCTGAAAGAGCCGCACGGCGAAGGCCCCCAGCGCGGCGGCTCCGCCGGTAAGCGCGGCCCGGGCCACGGCCGGCAGCTCGCCCGCCATCATGGCCGCACGGCGAACGTCCCGAGCCGGGAGACCGGCCGCCCGCGCGACTGCCTCCAGGACCAGCCCTTCGAGGGCGCCCTGCCGCAGCTCGCCCACCAGGAGCCCGCCGACGAAGCGCTGTTCCGGCTCGGTCATCCTGAGGAGCAGCTCCCGGAGGAGGCGCTGCCGCTCGGCGGCGGATCCGGGTCCATTCGACTGCGCGATGCGGCCCAGCGTCGCGTCCACCTCGGTGAGGGTGACGGCCGTGGTGCTCGCTGCCGTTCCCGGATGCGCTGCCTGGATCGTGGCCCAGCCGACGCCGAGCTTGGACTGGAGCACCGCGCCCGACAGGTACGCCACCGCGATCTCCAGCTCCTCCTCCGGCAACGCCGCGAGCAGCTCGGCCAGCAGCTCGATCTTGGCGCGCCGGCCGGAGGTCTCGGTGACCGCGCGGGAGGTCTCCACCAGGCGGGCGAAGGTCATGTCACCGATTATACCCTCGGCTCAGGCTTGCGGAATCGGTCGCGCATAGCCACTGTCGCCCTATGCTCCCTTTGCTCCTCGCCGCGCTGGTCCAGCAGCCCGCCCCGGCGCCCGCCGATTCGACTCGACCGATTCTCCTGCTCCCCGCCGCCGTCTGGGACGGTGTTGCCGATGTTCGCCGCTCCGGCTGGGCCGTACTGGTCCGAGGCGACCGGATCGCCGCGGTCGGCCCGGCCGACCGGATCGACGCCCCGGCCAACGCCGAGCGGGTCGAGCTTCCCGGAACCACACTCCTTCCCGGATTGATCGAGGGACACTCGCACCTGTTCCTCCATCCCTACAATGAGACCCTCTGGGATGATCAGGTTCTGAAGGAGCCGTTCGCGCTCCGGGTCGCCCGAGCGGTGGCTCACGCCCGGGTGACCCTTGCCGCCGGCGTCACCTCCGAGCGTGACCTCGGCACCGAGGGCGCATTCGACGCCGACGTCCAGCTTCGGCGCGCCATCGAGCAGGGGATCGTGCCCGGGCCTCGGCTCATCGTCGTGACCAGGGCCATCGTGGCGACCGGCAGCTACGGCCCGAGCCGGAAGCTCTATGCCTTCGACCCGCCCCAAGGCGCGGAGGAAGCCACCGGTGCCGAAGGTGTCGCGCGGGTGGTGCGGAGCCAGGTCAGCCACGGCGCCGACTGGATCAAGGTGTACGCCGACTTCAACGTCGGCCCCAAGGGCGAGGCCCGACCCACCTTTACCCAGGAGGAGCTGCGGGTGCTGGTGGAGACCGCGCACGGGTACGGCCGGCCCGTCGCGGCACACGCGATGACGGCGGAGGGGATGCGGCGCGCCGTGCTCGCCGGCGTGGAGACGGTGGAGCACGGAGACCAGGGAACGCCGGAGGTCTTTCGCCTGATGCGGCAGCGCAATGTCGGCTACTGCCCGACCATCGCCGCCGCGGAGGCGTATGCCCAGTACTTCGAGGGCTGGGTCAAGGGCCGAGACAAGCCGACGCCCGGTCTGGTGGCCAAGCGGGCCAGCTTCAAGGCGGCGCTCGAGGCCGGGGTGCCGATCTGCTTCGGGGGAGACGTCGGCGTCTTCGCCCACGGGGAGAACGTCCGCGAGCTCGAGGCCATGGTCGAGTACGGCATGAGCCCGCTGGCCGCGCTCCGGGCTGCTACCTCGGGCAACGCGAAGATCCTGCACCTCGACGACCGGGGGACCCTGACACCGGGCCGGCTCGCGGACCTGGTCGCGGTCGAGGGCGACCCGACCGCCGACATCCACGCGCTGCGTCAGGTGCGGTTCGTCATGAAAGGCGGGGTGCGCTTCGGCGATTAGTCCAGCGGGATCTCGCGGACCACCCGGCTCAGCTCGGCGTGGTCGGTGAGGTCGAGCCGGAGCGGGGTCAGCGACACGAACCCTTCCCGCACCGCCCAGAGATCGGTGCCTTCCTCGGCACCTTCGGTCGGCCGCACGGTGAGCCAGAAGTGCTTGCGGCCCATAGGGTCCTCGCCCGGCACCACGGCGCCGTCGTAGAAGCGGACCGACTGGCGGGTCCAGCGGAGTCCCCGCGGCTCGCGGGGCAGGTTCACGTTCACCAGCGGCAGGTCGGGATGCCCGAGCAGGCATTCCAGGACCCGGTGGACGTAGGGCTCGATCCGATCGAAGTCCGGCTCCGAGCTGCCCGCCGGCGTGCTGAGCGCGATTCCACGGAGGCCGAGCAGCGCCGCCTGCTTGGCCGCGGCGAGCGTTCCCGAGTGCCAGATCGAGTTACCCAGGTTGGGGCCGAGGTTGATGCCGGAGAGTACGGCATCGACCTGGTCCCAGTTGTGCGCTCCCAGGGCCACGCAATCCGCCGGCGTGCCGTTCACCCGATAAGCCTCGATCCCATCCAGCTTTGTCGCCCGATAGCTCAAGGGACGGGTCGAGGTGATCGCCTGTCCCATGGAGGACTGCTCCACATCGGGAGCGACGACACGCACATCACCAAACCGCTGTGCCGCGCGTGCCAGAGCCAGAATCCCCGGGCTGTAGATTCCGTCGTCGTTCGTCACGAGTATCCGCATACCCGGGAACTATCAGTGCGTCACGACCCTCGCACCGCGACCTACGTCACCGTGGTCCAGAACCCCGATTCCGGGGTCGGCGGGCCGGACCGCGATCGGCTGGTCCGGCTGCTGGGCGACGAGGGCTTCTCCATCACCTACCGCTCGACCAGGCAGAAGGGATGGGAGCACGTGCTGGACGATCCCGGCGACCTGGTCCTGGTGGTCGGCGGCGACGGAACCGTAGGCCACGTCGCCGAGCGCATGGTCGGGCGGGGCGTGCCGCTCGCGATGCTGGCGCGGGGGACCGCCAACAATATCGCGAAATCGCTGGGGCTCACCGGCTCGCCCGAGGAGACGGTGGCCGGCCTGCGCCGCGCCGTGGCCCGCCCGTTCGATGCCGGGACGGTGCGGGGACGCTGGGGCGCCCGGCACTTTCTGGAAGGCGTCGGCCTGGGCCTCTTTGCCCGGACGATGTGCCTGGTGGACGAGCGATCCGAGGCCGGCCGGATCGAATCGGTGGAAGGCGAGGAGGCACTGACCCGCGATCTCCGGTACCTGGCGCGGGTATTGGAGCAGCTCCAACCCCGGAGCTGGCACATCGAAGCCGACGGAAACGATCGCTCGGGCCAGTACCTGCTCTGTGAGGTGATGAACATCCGATCGGTGGGCCCGAACCTCGTGCTCGCGCCCGAAGCCGACAGCGGCGATGGCTGGCTCGATTTGGTGCTCGCCGGGCCGGACGATCGGCACCAGCTCCAGGCCTATCTCGCCGCCCGGATCGCCGGCCGAGAGGCATCGCTCGCCTTGCAGGTGGAGCGTGTCCGGCACGTCAGGATCGTGGCCGGCGGGCAGGAAGTGCAGGTCGACGACGAGATCGAGCGGCCGTCGGAGGACCCCGGCGCCGTCGGTGCGATGCTCGACATTGGTGTCGAGCCCGGCGCGTTGCAGGTATTGGTGCCGTGAACCTCCGACCAGCGCGTACCTTCGGTTCGTTGTCGACAAATCAACGCTCTTCCACGTGGATAAGGCGCTCTGGCGGTGTGGAATCAGTTTTCTTAGCTTGGCCCTCCTTCCAACGATGCATCCCCCGTCGAAGGAGTTGGTCGCGTGGACGGACTGTGGGTCGCGCGGCGCAGCAGCGTCGTTCGCGAAATCGCCCGGAACGTGGAGCGCATCGAGAGCGGGCACGCCGCCCATCGCGTGTGCCTGCGTGAGACCGGGTTTGGCGGCCACGCCTGCGTCTGCTACCGGGACGCGGATCATCCAGGGCAGCACCATTGTCCCTGCGGAGCGGAATGGCGGTAGAGCGGATCCGGACCCTGGTCGTTCCCGACCATGACGAGCTCGCCAGGGTGGTGGCCCGCCGGATCGCGGACCTGGTGCGGGAAAAGACGGCGTCGGGAGGCATGGCCGTGCTCGGCCTCGCCACCGGCTCCACGCCGATCGGGGTGTACCGCGAGCTGATCCGGATGCACCGGGAGGAAGCGCTCTCGTTCGCCCGGGTGGTGACCTTCAACCTCGATGAGTACTACCCGATGGACCCGGGGAGTCTCCACTCCTACCATCGGTTCATGTGGGAGAACTTCTTCTCCTTCCTCGACATCCCGCCCGCTCAGGTCCACCTCCCGCGGGGCGACGTGCCCCGCGGCGACGTCATCGAGGCGTGCCGCCGCTACGAGGCGGCCATTGCCGACGCGGGGGGGATCGACCTCCAGCTGCTCGGCATCGGACGCACCGGTCACATCGGCTTCAACGAGCCCGGCTCGGGGCTCGAGAGTCGGACCCGCCTCATCACCCTCGACCTGGTGACCCGAAAGGATGCCGCCGCCGACTTCTTCGGGGAGGACAACGTCCCCCGCGAGGCGGTCACGATGGGCGTTGCGACGATCCTGGACGCACGGGAGATCCTGCTCCTCGCCACCGGCGAGCACAAGGCCGAGATCATCAGGCGCACGGTGGAAGGGGAGATCGACCACGAGATCGCCGCGACCTTCCTTCAGCGCCACCCCAGCACGACGTTCTACCTCGACGGCTCCGCCGCTGCCGCGCTCACCCGGTTCGCCACCCCGTGGCGGCTCGGCCCGGTTACCTGGAGCCCCGACCTCACGCTGCGCGCCGTCTGCTGGCTCTCCCGCGAGGCCGGCAAGGCCATTCTCAAGCTCACCCAGCGGGACTACGCCGAGCACGGGCTGTCGGCCCTGGTGGCCCAGGCCGAGTCGCCCGGGGCGCTCAACGGGCAGGTCTTCAACGCGCTCGGCGCCAAGATCCGGGGCCGGTCCCGGCTGCCCGAAGGGCGCCGGATCATCTGCTTCTCGCCTCATCCCGACGACGACGTGATCTCGATGGGCGGGATCCTGGCCAAGCTGGCCCAGAATCGGAATGCCATCACCGTGGCCTACATGACCAGCGGCAACCTGGCCGTGTTCGACCACGACGTCCGGCGCCACGCCGACTTCCTCCGCCGGCTCGCGTCCGAGGGGCGGGTGGCGAGTGACACCCTGGCGAATCTCGACCGGCGGGTCGAGGAATTCCTGGCGGCTAAGCACCACGGGGAGGTGGACATTCCCGAGGTGCAGGACCTCAAGCGCATCATTCGCGAATCCGAGGCGGTCGCCGGGATCCGCACGCTCGGGCTGGCGGCAGGGGCGGCACGGTTCCTCAATCTGCCGTTCTACCAGACCGGCAAGGTGCGGAAGGACCCGATCGGCCCGGCCGATGTCCGGGTGGTGGCCGAGCTGCTGCGGGAGGTGGACCCTCACCTGATCTTCGTGGCCGGCGATCTCTCCGATCCGCACGGCACGCACCGGATGTGCAAGGAAGCGATCGATCGCGCCCTGGCCGAGCACGTGGCCTCGGGGCGGCCGCGGCCGGAGGTCTGGCTCTATCGCGGCGCCTGGCAGGAGTGGCCGGTCACCGACGCCACCTGGCTGGTGCCGCTGTCGCAGGAGGAGCTGCGGCTCAAGATCCAGGCGATCTTCAAGCACCAGTCCCAGAAGGACACGGCGCCGTTTCCCGGCCCCGACGAGCGGGAGTTCTGGCAGCGGGTCGACGCGCGCAACAAGGGCACCGCCGCCGAGCTCGACCGGCTGGGCCTGGCGGAGTACTTCGCCATGGAGGCCTACGTCGTCGAGGGCTGAGCGGGTGAATGCTTGCCAACGGCCACTCGGCTCGGTACCGTGGGGACGTGGTTCCCACCTCCGGAATACCATCGGCAGCATATATCCTGGTCGTCGATGACGAGCCGGGGGTGCGTCGGCTTGCTTGCCAGACGCTGGCCCGCGGCGGGTACGCCACCATCGAGGCCGAGGACGGGGCGGAGGCGCTCCGGATCCTGGAAGACGCGACCCCGGCGATCGCGCTGGTTCTGAGCGACATCCGGATGCCCCGCCTGGACGGTGTCCAGCTCGAGAGCGCGTGCCGGGAGCGCTGGCCCGGCCTGCCGGTCGTCCTCATGTCGGGCGAAGTCACCCGCGATTGGGTAGTTCGCCTGGTGCGGGAAGGCGCGCACCCGGTCATCCGCAAGCCGTTCCAGGCCGATACCCTGCTGCAGGCCATCCGGGCGATCCTCGAGTCACCGACTGGCGAGGGTGACAACCTCGCGGGAGGAGAGTCGGCGCGCTGAACCTCCGGGCGGGTCCCTTCGTAGTGAGCCTGTCCACACCCGGAGTCTCTGCCATGCGGCGAATGCTGCTCGCCGGTCTCGTACTGTTCGGTGCTCCCGCTGCCCTGCCGGCCCAGGCGCCCCAGCTCATCCTCCCCAAGACCAGTCCGCGCGCCACCGTGAGCCAGACGGTCGGCCTCACCGACATCAGCGTCACCTACGATCGGCCCGGCGTAAACGGCCGGCCTATCTGGGGAGCGCTGGTGCCCTGGGACAGCGTGTGGCGGGCCGGGGCCAACGAGAACACCGTGATCGCCTTCAGCTCGCCCGTGCGGGTGGGCGACACGGACGTTCCGGCCGGGCGCTATGGCCTTCACATGATCCCCTCGAGGTCCGCGTGGACCGTGATCCTGAGCCATCAGGCCAATGCCTGGGGCAGCTTCAGCTACGATCCGGCCGAGGACCTGCTCCGGGTCAAAGTCACCCCCGTCAAGGGCGACTTCCACGAGCGGCTGGTGTACACCCTGGACGATCCGGGGCAGGGCACCGTGATGGCGACCCTTCGGTGGGACACCCTCGCGGTACCGCTCCCCATTCAGGTGGACACCAGGCGCGTGGTGGCGGACAGCCTCCGGGAGCAGCTCCGCGGCCTGGCCCGGTTCTTCTGGCAGCCCTGGAACCAGGCGGCCGCCTGGTGCGCCGCGAACGGGACCAACCTGCGGGAGGCGACCGCCTGGGCCGACCGCTCGATCGCGATCAACGAGAACTTCACCAACCTGAGGGTGAAGGCGGCGCTGCTGGACAAGCAGGGCGACGTCGCCGGAGCCAAGGCGCTGCTGGAGCGCTCGCTGGTGGTGGCCACCGAGGCCGACATGAACACCTTCGGCTACCTGCTGATGGGCCAGGACAAGATCGATTCGGCGGTGATGGTCTTCCAGAAGAACGTGAAGGACTACCCCAAGTCGTGGAACGCCTACGACAGCCTGGGTGAAGCCTACGCCAAGAAGGGCGACGTCCAGCGGGCCATCCACGCCTACACCCAGGCTCGCAAGATCGTGCGCGACCCGGCCCAGCAGCAGCGGATCGACGGCATTCTGGCCGGCCTGCAGCACCCCACCTGAAGCCTCTACCCGCCCGCCGGCGCCACACCGGCGCTGGCGGGCGGGCCCCACACCTCCCCATGAAAAAAGTTGCACCTGGAGCTTCGAGCCCTTCCGGAGCTCCGCGCTCAAGTGTCTGCGGGCGCAGGGAGATAGGCTGGCCGGCGGTAAGGGCGGCTCGTCTCTAGCCGGGCTGGTTCCCACGCGGTATAGTCCTTGAGAAGACGCATCTGCGCCGGATCACTCATCCCACTACAACTGCTGCTGCCCAGCTCTCACACCGGGAGCTCGCCGTGTTTCTCCATATCGTCCGCGGGCGCTACGCCGCTCTGGTCGTCATGTCGGCCGTTTCGCTGGCCGCGTGCGCCATTCCCGAACAGACCACCCGACTCGGGCCGGAGCCTGACGCCGCCACCGTGCGCCTGCAACCCGACGTGCCACGGGCCGGCCAGGTCGCCCAAGTGACCGTCGAGAGTCCCGGCGCCGACAGCGTGATGCTCGAGTCGGAGACCGGACTCGACCGCTTTTCGGCGCATGGCTCCAAGCTCATCGCCATGGTCGGAAGCGACTTCGGCGCGGGCAAGGACAGCCCACACTACGCGATTCGCCACGGCAAGGAGCTGCTCGACCAGCTGGAACGGCCGGTCCGGGTGACCAGCTGCCGTCAGGACGAGTGCACCTCCTACTATCACAACCTGCCGGTGCGCCTGCCGGAACAGAACGGCCGCACGGTCGAGGTCACCGCCGGGTACAGCACCATCTTCGCGCGCCGCTCCATCCTGGGCGGCGGCCGCACCGTGCTGCTCAAGGAAGCGCTGAGCAGCGGCTTCTGGACCGTGAACGGCGAGTGGGCCGCACCGTCCTGGAACCTGCATGCCATGGGCTTCTGGAGCGACGACGAGCACGGCGGCTCGCTCGATCTCGCCCGGGTGCTGAAGCATGGAGACGAGGTGAGCTACGGGATCGCGGTGCACGCCGGCGCGCTGCGGAGCGGCTGGCTGCCCGAGCACCAGAGCCCGCTGCTGGCCGATGGGACCGCGCTCCGGTTCGCGGTGGGCCCGAGCGTCATGCTTCGAGGCATCACGGCGAGCAGCCAGATCGGCATCATGACCAACGGCGGCGAGGCGCTGCAGATCATGCGCACCCGGGTATCCGCCAACGGCAACCTGACCTCGGAGCGGCTGCCGGTCACGATCACCGCGGAGAAGACCTTCGCCTTCGGCGGCGGACCGATCATCTCCCGCCGGCGCGATGCGCTGGAGCGCCTGACGGCCGGCATCTACCTGTGGCAGGGATTCGCGCTCGACCTGGGGATGACCAGCCACCGCCTCGCCTGGCCGAACAACGATCCGGCCAACGATCTCCACGGCTCAGAGGTCACCTTTACGCTCGGCGGACAGTACACGCTGAGCTGGTAGTTCAGGGCGACGACGGCTGCGCCGCCGCCGCCACGAGCGGCGCGTCGAGCACGAAGCTGACCGGCGTGCGTGCCGCCACCACGACGTCGCGCTTGGCCGTCTGCGTCGCCACGGCCGCGCCACCCGCGGCTCCGACCACCCCACCGATCACCGCGCCCTTCGCGTCGCCGCCGAGCACCCGCCCGGCCACCGCGCCTGCGGCCGCCCCAGCGCCCACTTTCGCCGCCTCGGACCCGGTGACCCCACGGCCCTCGAGCCGGTGCGGGATCTGGCGAACCCGTGCCTTCACCGGAATCACGCTGTCCCCGATCGTGATCTCGTCCACCCGCAGCGCGAGCTGTCCATCCGCGGCGCTGCGTGACCCCGCCGGGGCGAGCTGAGTCACGGTGAGCCGCACCCGCGAGCCGGCCGGGATCACCACCGCTCCGCCGGCATCGGCGACGGCCTGCATGACCTCGGCTGTGATCGCCTTGCCGGCGCTGTCGCGGCGGGAGCTGATCGAATCGTCGAGCGCGGCGTGGATCTCCGTGCCCGCCGGGAGCGTGCGGGTTCCTGCGGCGGGTGCGGCCGCGACGCTGGGGACGGCCTCGGTGGCAACCCCGGTATCCGAGGCGGCGATGGGATCGGCAACGGCCGTCGTGCCGGTATCGGCGCCTGAGACGGTGTCCGCGACCCGAACAGTGTCGCTCACTCGCACCGTATCGGCGACTCGCACGGTATCGGGCACCCGAACCGTATCGGCCACCTCGACGGTGTCCCTCAGGGTATCGGGCCGCGCCTCCTTGTAGGCCGGCGACTCCGCCCTGGGCTCGGCCGGAGGTCGCGCGACATGGCGGCGAGGCCGAGGCTGCGCGGCCGCCACCGTGGACGGCGACTCTTCGGCCGGCGTCGTGGCCGCTTCGGCGGTGGTGTCCGCGGGATGGGTGATGCCGGTGTCCACCCGGATCAGCCCTGGCGAGGGCGTACTCGCACGGGCCTGAGTGTCTTGCTGTCTCCGATCGGAGCAGCCGAGGCCGGCCAGAAGGGCGAGGGTGAGCGCGAGTGTCCTCATGTGCAAGAAGGTGCTCCAGCGTACCGCTCGGCTCTGTGGGCTCCCTCACCCTCGTGAAAGATCCCTCCCGGATCGAGTGATTGGCGTCAGATTGTTCCGCAGCGGCGTCTGGCCGAACCACCGAACGTATGCCGAATCCACCTTTTGAGGCACGCCTCCGTGACGCCGGTCATAGTGACGGCGAGCCTCCGGCGCGGAATTCAACGACATGCCTCCTCGTTGGTTGCGATGGCTTCGTAATGCCGCAATCGGGCTGCTGGTACTGGTGGTCGCCATCGTGGGGGCGCTGCAGCTCCCCCCTGTCGCGACCTGGGTCACCCGGCGGCTGCTGACCTATGCGCCGCTGAATCCCGGGTATGCGCTCGAGGTCGGCCAGGTCAGCGGCAATCTATTCTCCCATCTGAAGTTCAAGGATCTGCGCCTGGCCCGGGGCGACCGCGAGCTCGCCCGCGTGAGCCGGCTCGACGTGCGCTACCAGGTTCGGCGCTTTCTGTCCGGCGAGACCAGGCTGGAGGAGCTCACGGCGTCCGGGGTGCGGGCGGTCGCTCGGCGCGAAGGCGATAGTTGGGACCTGGCCAGGGTGCTCCGCGAATCGCGCGACACCTCCAAGTCCGGCCCGCCGCTCGTGATCGACCGCATCGCCGTGGACGACGCCGATCTCGCCGCGCAGCTCGCCCCCGATTCGGTGGCCCGGCTCCGGCAGCTGGTGGTTCGGGGCCACGATCTCGTCGCCGGGCGTCGAGTCACCATGGCGCTCGACACCGTGGCGCTCGCCTTCGCTCCGCCAGCCGACTCGACGGTGTGGTTCCAGGTGGACGCCAAGGGTGCCGCGCTGAACGACGAGCTGCGACTCGATCCGCTTCGGGTCCATACCAGCCGAAGCGACATCACAGGTCGAGCGGTGATCCCCCGGAGCTTCGACGATCCCCGAGTAGCGGACCGCCTGGACGTGAAGCTCAGCGCGCTTCCCCTGGCGCTGGCCGACCTCGCGGCCCTCGATCCATCCGTTCCGGCCAAGGGTGAGCTCCGGCTCGAGGCAGGCGCTACCTCGCGCGGCAGGCTCGCCACGGTGAGCCTCGGCGCGCGGCTCGACAGCACGACCTTCGATCTCACCGGCAGCACCATCCTGGGCCATGACGCTCCCGGATATTTGAAAGTCGAAGGCAAGGTGCGACGGCTCGACCCTTCGAAGCTCTATCGCTCTGCCCCCTCCGCGCTTCTGAGCGGCGACATCAACGCCGATCTCCGCGGCCCCTCGCTCGCCCACTCGGATGGGTCGGCGACGGTGCGGCTGGACGACTCCAAGGTGGGCGCCCGGGTGGTCAAGGTCTTCGATCTGAAGGCGCGGGTGACGGATGGTCGCGCCGATCTCCGCCTGAACGGCGACCTCGGTGGCGTCGGTCTGCGGGCCGACGGGTGGGCTCGGCCGTTCGATTCGATCCCGTCCTACCTCCTGAACGGACGTGCGCGAGGCATTCCCGGCACCGAGTCGGCGACGCGGGCGCTCGCCGGCGCGGAAGGAGACCCGGTCCTCGACGTCGGCTTTCGCGTGGAGGGGCAGGGCACGTCGATCGACGCCGCCAAGCTGCGGGGGCGGATCGAGCTTGTCGCCGTGCGCGGTGGAGGGGAGCGGGTGGATCTGGGGACGGCGACCCTGACGCTTGCCGATCGCCGGCTCGAGATGCACCCGATCCTGCTGGTATCCGGCGGGCGGGTCACCGGACTGGTCCTCGCCACGCTCGGCGACACCATGACCTACGCCTTGCGCGACGGTCGGGTCGAGCGGGTCGATCTGGGTCGCCTCATGGGAGACACCCTCGCCGCGCCGCTGAGCGGCAGTTTCGCCCTCGAGGGACGGGGTACCGCACCCGAGGCGGCGGTCGTCTCGGGCCGCATCGACTTCGACCGGCTCAGCTACGGCGCCCGCCGGCTGGATGACGTGCACGGCAGGTTCCGCCTGGTGCGAGGGAACGCGCAGGTGGAGATACGGGGCGGGCTGCAGGGAGGAACCGTCAGCCTCACCGGGGCGGGACGGCCGCTCGACTCGATCCCGACGTTCACCATCTCCCGCGCGGTCCTCGACTCGGTGGACCTCGGCACGCTCATGGGCCAGCCCAACCTGGCGGGGCCGTTCAACATGACCGCGAGCGGAGGCGGGCGGTGGGGGCCGGCGGACCGCGCGGTGCGGCTGCGCGCCGAGGTGGCGCGCTCGAGGCTGGGCCGAGTCCAGGTCGCCGGTGGGACGCTGTCGGGCCAGCTGGAGGGCGAGCGCCTGACCTATGATCTCGCGCTCCGCACCAGCGGTGGATCGCTGGCCATCGCGGGCGACGGCACGCCCATGGCCGACGCCCCCGAGTACGAAGTCCAGCGAGGAAGCGCCGAGGACCTGGACCTCGGACAGTGGTTGGGGCGCGCCGATCTGCCGACCTCGCTCAACGCCCGGTTCACCGCCGCTGTCACTCCCGGCACCGGAGACAGCCTCCGCGCGCACCTCGTCATGGACCTGCTGCCGTCCACCGTCAACCAGGCCAGACTCGACGGCGGCCGCGCCGACCTCAGCGTCGAGCGCGGAGTGCTGGCGGGAAATCTGAGCGCCCGGGGTGAGGACGCCGATGTCATGGCCCGACTCGCGGGCACGGTGGGTGAGCAGTCCAAGCTGCGGACCGACGGCAGCGTGCGGGTGGAGCATCTTGCGCGGTGGACGGGCAACAAGGACGCGGATGGCCGAGTGGAGGGCAAGTTCGGGCTCGAAGCGGTAACCGACAGCGCGGGGCTGTCCAGCATAGGCGGTAGCGTCACCGGCGTCGGCGGGATCGGCGAGGTCCGGGTGCAGCAACTCCATCTGGCGATGGTGCCGACACCCGGCAAGCTCGCGATCGATACCCTCATTCTTCAGTCCAACGTCGCGAGCTTCGGCGGCTCCGGACGTCTCGCGCTCCGCGGGGACGGCCGGGGAGACTCCCTCAGGATCGGTGGGCGCACCGGCGATCTCGCCCCGCTCGCGGCGCTGGCCGGACTGGATTCGATCTCCATCGATTCGACCCATCTCGCGCTTGCGGTCGATGGGCCGGCCCGCCACTGGCGGGTGCGGAGCCGCACCGAGGCCTGGCGCCTGCTCTACGGTTACAACCTCGCGGAGCACGTGGTGGTGCGCGCCACGACCACGATGGATACCGCGGGCCGCGGCGGCGTGACCGCCGATCTCAGGCTCGAGGGCGGGGCGGTCGGCGAGATCGCGGTGAAGCAGGCACGGTTCGCCGCCCGGTACGACTCCATCGTGTCGCTGCAGGGCCAGGCGGCGCTGGGCAACGGCGATGTGAAGCTCGGTCTCGGCCTCGCCGGCAAGGCGAAGGGAGACACCATCCGCGTCCGGCTCGCGCAGTTCGACCTGGAGGAAGGCGGACGGACATGGCGCCTCGCCCGGCCGGTACCCATCGTGACCGAACCGGGAGCGGTGCACGTCGACCACCTCCGTCTGGCTGCGCCGGATCGGAGCATCGCGATCGACGGCACCCTGAACCGGCGTGGAACCAGTCATCTCGCGCTGGCGATCCGGAACTTCGAGCTCGATGCGCTCGAGGAGGTCGGCGTCTCCCCGCTGCCGGGCCGGTTGGATGGAGTGCTCACGCTGGCCGGACCCGCGACCGCTCCGGAGCTGTCAGGTCAGATGGGGATCTTCCTCCGCGAGCGCAACGGCAAGACGCTCGGCCGGCTGGCGTCCACCGTGGCCTGGACCCGCACCGGGCTCCGGCTCGATGCCTCGGCCGCGCACGGCCGGCATGGGAAGCTCACCATCACCGGCACGCTCCCCTGGCGTCTCACCCTGGCGCCGGCCGACACCGCGCAGTCGGTCGGCTTCGAGCGCAGCGGGGCGGCGGACACCATGGCGCTGGCCGTCCGGGCCGACAGCTTCGACCTGTCGCTCTTTCGCCCACTCCTTCCCGCCGATGCGGCGAAGGACCTCTCGGGCCGCCTGGCCGTGGATGCCCACGTCGGCGGGTCGCCGGACAAGCCCAACGCGACGGGCACCGTGCAGCTCCGGGACGTCGCCGTCACCCTTCCGACGCTCGACCTGCGCTACCAGCAAGGCTCGCTGGCGGGCCGGTTCGAGCAGAACCGGTTCCGGGTCGACAGCCTGTTGCTCCTGACGGACAAGGAGGAAACACTGGTCGCCCGGGGAACCGTAGACCTCGCCCCCAACGCCGATCCGCAGCTCGACATGACCGCGCAGCTGCACGACTTCCGAATCAGCAACGCGCCGCCGCTCCGGGGCACGGCGTCCGGGCAGCTCAAGCTCGGCGGCACGATCGAGAAGCCGATCATGACCGGCGAGCTGAGTCTCGGTCCCAGCGAGATCCTGATCGGAGGGGAAACCGCGGCCGCCGTGCCCAACGTGGAGCTCACCGCGGCCGACCTCCGCGAGCTGGCCCGGTACTTCGGCCCCGCGACCGTGGCCAAGGCGAACGCCGGCCCCGGGCTGGTCGACCGGTTCAAGCTCGACCTCGCCGTCCACTTCCCCAACCGGGTCTGGTTCAGGCGCAAGCAGAGCCCGGAGATGAACATCGAGCTGTCAGGACGGATCCGGGTGAAGCAGGAGCCGGGGCAGGAGATGCAGTTCTTCGGGAAGGTCGAGCCGGTGCCGGGACGCGGCGGGCTGGACATGTACGGGCGGACCTTCACGCTGTCGGAAGGGGAGATCACCCTCAAGGGTCCGGCGACCGCCACGACGCTGGACGTCACCGCGCAGTATCAGGTCCCGACCCAGGGCGGCGGCGGCGACGATGCCGGCGTGCTCATCGACGTGCACGCGCAGGGCCGGCCGGACAGCCTCAAGCTCGACTTCTCCGCCGAGCCGTCGATGAGCCAGGAGGACATCATCTCCTACATCGTCACCGGGCGCCCCGCTTCGGACAATCCGCTCGCGAGCCAGGGCAGCGGCACCAGCGGCGGTCAGCTGGCGGTCGGCGCGCTCACCGGCGCGCTGGCCGGCGAGGCCGGAGAGAAGCTCGGCTTCGATGTCTTCCAGATCCGGCAGAACGGCGCCCAGGGCCTCACCCTGACGGCAGGCCGATATCTCGCCTCCAAGCTCTTCGTGAGCCTGCAGCAACCGCTCCAGAGCGGCGGAACCGCGACCGAGGGCGTCAGCCAGAGCAGCGGTCCGGGCTTCGAGCTGGAGTACGCGCTGGAGCGGTGGCTCCGCGGCACCCTGCGCGGCGGCAGTCTGCCGGCCGGGTTCCTGCTCCGGGGCCGGTATGCGTACTGAGCGGCGCTGGGGCGCGCGAGCGCTCGGCGGGGTGATCGCCCTGGCGTGCCTTGCCGGCTCCGCGGCGGCGCAGAACGATCCGCTGATCGGGATCGGGCCGGGCACCGAGGTTCGGACGATCACCTTCGACTTTCAGGGCGAGCATCGGCTGACCGAGGCCGAGCTCCGAAGCCAGCTCGCTCTCACCGCGCGCCCCAGCATGATCTTTCTCCACAAGGTGCTCGGCTGGTTTCCATTGATAGGACCGGTGGGGGCCCATCCGTTCAGTCCGCTGGAGCTGCAGCGCGACGTGGTGCGGCTCCGCAACCTCTACCAGCGGAACGGGTATCTCGATTCCAAGGTCACCTACGACGTGGCCTACGACGCCGAGCCCGACCTGGTGGACCTCACCTATCACGTGCGCGAAGGGCCCCCCCTGGTGCTCCACTCGCTCCGGTTCGTGGCGCCGGGCAATGCGCCCCTGAACCTGGACCCCGAGCTGGCCCAGACCTGGGCCGAGTTCACCAGCCTCGAAAAGCAGGAGCGCGGGCGGTTCGGGGAAGGGGAACGGCAGGGGCTCGCCGACCGCACCAGCCGGTGGCTGCGGAACCGGGGATATCCCTTCGCCACGGTCGAGGCCAACGCGCTGGTGGATACGGCCGCCAACCGCACCGATGTCACCGTCGTGATCGAGCCGGGGATGCGGGCCCGGGTCCGGGAGATCGCGGTCACCGGCAACAAGACCGTGCCCGACCGGCAGTTCGCCCGGCAGCTTCCGATCTCCCAGGGCGACTGGTACAACGCCAACCGTCTGGAGCAGGGCCGCCAGCAGCTCTCCCAGCTGAGCGCGGTGCGGCTCGCGCTGATCAACGTGCCGCGTCCGAGCGCCGACGATTCCAGCGTGGTCGTCAATCTCCAGGTAGCCGAGAACCCGCCCTATCTGGTCCGGGGCGACGCCGGACTGGTCTCCACCGGCGGGCTCACCGGGAACATCGAGTGGACCGACCGCACCTTCCTGGGCGGGCTTCGGACGATGACGATCGCGGCCACGGCGCAGACCGGGTTCATCGCCCTGGAGCAGCCGCCGGAGCGGCGCTACCGCATCTCCGCCACCGTGTTCCAGCCTTACGTGGGAACCCGGAGGCTCTCGGCGGCCGGCGGACCCTTCGCCGAGTACCGCGACGACCTCAGGGACCGTTCCCGCGCGCTCGGCTTCACCGGAACGCTGGTGTACGCGGAGAGTCCACTCCGCTCCGTGTCGCTGGGGTATACCATCTCGCACCGGGAGGTGCTCGACTACTCCTTCAGCAGCGGCCTCGATCCGATCGACTATCTGCCGCTGCTCAACCTGGCGGACTCGACGACGGTAGGAGCACTCGACAATACCGTCAACCGCAGCGTCCTTACCCTGCAGGGTAGCTGGGGCCGGCTCGACCAGTTCGCCAACCCGCGGAAAGGCTACGTGCTGCGCCCCAAGGCCGAGATCACCTTGCCCGGGTTCAACACCAGCGAGTATCTGCTGCTCGACATGGGCGCCGCCGCGTTCATGCCGCTGGGTCGCCAGCTCGGATTTACGATTCGTGGCGGCCTGGGGCGGATCTTCGCCTACGGAAACTCATTGGACAATATCGGGAACGAGTCTCCCTTCGTCTCCCTGCTCAGGCTCCGCGATGTCACCTTCACCGCGGGCGGCACCCGGGACGTGCGCGGATGGGGCAGTCAGCTGGTCGGCCCCAAGCTTCCCGAGGTCCAGACCGAGGACCGAAACGGCGTGACCGTACCCGCGGCTGATCGCTACACTCCGGTCGGAGGCCTGGCGCGGGCCACCGGGAGCGCGGAGATACACGCTCCCGTGCCCGGGCTGGGGGACAAGTGGGACTCCTTCATCTTTCTCGACGGCGGGAGGATCTGGACTCCGGACGACCGCTTCGCGCTCAACGCGGGCGAGCTCGATCAGGACAAGTTCTTCTTCGGGACGGGCGTGGGCTTCGGCTATGAGACGGTGGTCGGCGCCGTGCAGGTGGCGCTGGGTTACAAGCTGAACCCGTCGCCGGTGGACCTGCGGGACCCCAACGACGTCCTGAACGCGCTCGCCGCCGGCACCCCGATCGACGACGCCCCCACGAGCAACTGGCGGCGGTTTCAGCTGCACTTCTCGATCGGGGCCACGTTTTAGCCGCCATGCCTCCTTTCGGCCTGTTCCTTGCCCTAGACCATCCCCCTATGCGCCGCCTCACCGCCCGACTCGTCCTGGTCGTCCTGCTGGTCGGCTCGCTCGGCTTCGTCCGCTACGTCGCCCGGACGGATCGTTATCCGCTCCGGGATGTCGTGGTGCCGGTGAGCGGCAAGCAGTACCGGGTCTGCGACGCCCGCGGTTTCACCGCCTTCATCGTGTTCGGTCCCGATCACGAGGCCTGGCAGAGGGAAGCGAAGGGGCTCACGCCGTACGTCGCCCGGCGGGCGACCGCGGCCGGCGATACCGCGGCGTTCGCCCTCGCGATCCGGCCCGGCTTCGCCCTCGTCTTTCCGACCCGGGAAGTCGGCTGGTTCCGGTATGCCCTCCGGGAAGGCGAATGGCAGATGGTAGCCGAGGCACCCCAGCGACCCAGGCCCACCCCCGTCCCCTGAGCGCGGTCCCCCGCGACCTGCCAGACCCCGGGCAGGTCGCCAGCCCGCCCCGCGCATGTCCCTCGCCTGGCCCCGCTCCCGCGATTCGGCAGTCCTGATCGTCCACATCCCATCTTCCATCTGATCACCATGTTCCGCTCGTCCTCCACAACGCCCTTCTTCCTCATATAAGCGAGCGCCCCGATAGGCACATCCGTTGCACTCCCCCCTTCGTCCGCCTGCAATCTCTCGTCGTTCACCGCGCCACCCCCTCGGAGTACCACATGGTCACCTTCCTGAAAGGCCGCCGCAAAACGGACGACGCCGTGGTTGCCGTCGATTCCAGCGGAGCGCACATCACCGTCGCCCTGGAGACTCTGGTCGCCCGGGCCGAATCCGCCTTGGAGCAGCTCCGCGCCATGAGCGCGGTGCTGGACCGTAGCGCGGAGTTCGACGCCATGCGAGAGCGATGCGAGGCGGTGGAGCGCCAGGTGGCCGGAATGGAAGAGATGATGGCGCGGGTGAGTCAGGCCGAGGGGCAGCTGCAGCGCGTCAGCCAGAGCGGCGAGCAGCTCGATGAGATGCAGGTCCGCATGGGTCAGATGGGCGAGAAGGTCGAGCAGGCGATCGCTCTCCGCGATCACGCCGAGCAGTTCCTCAGCCTCGAGGGGCCGCTCAACGCCGCCCGCGGCGATGCCGACCAGGTTCGGGCGCAGCTCAACGAGCTGGGAGAGCAGGTGACCCGGATGCGCGCCCAGGCCGACGACGCGCTCAGCGCGCACCGTCACGCCACCAGCCGGCTCGAGGCCTTCGACCAGGACGCTCGCGACGCCACCGGGCGGCTGGACGACGTGGTCCGCCGGGTCGAGATCGTCGAGCGGGTGCTGGAGCCGGTGGACCAGGCGGTGAAGGCCGTCCCCGACGTGCAGCACAAGCTCGCCGTGCTGAAGGCGCTGGCCGACCAGGTGGCGCAGAAGAGCGCCGCGCTGGAGCAGCAGCGGGAGCAGGTGGATCGGGCGGCGACCCAGATCTCGCAGCTCACCCGCCTGGACCGCGAGCTCGATGCCTGGCTCCGCCGTCAGGAGGAGCAGATCCGGCGCTTCGGACAGATCGAGGCGAAGATCAACGAGGTGCAGGCCGCGCAGACCAAGGTGGGCTCCCGCCACGAGGAGCTGCAGGCCATGGCCGTGCAGACCGAGGAGGGTCAGCAGAGCGCCCGCGTCGCGCTCAACGATCTCCGGGAGCAGATGCGGAAGAGCAGCGAGAGCTTCGAGCTCGAGCACCGCGGCCTCCACGCGGTGAGCGAGCGGGTCGCCGACCTGCGCAACGCGGTGAAGGAGTGCGAGGCCCGGTTCGCCGTGCTCGACGCGGCCAGCCAGGGCACCGCGGCGGTGACCAGCCAGGTCAAGGCCGCCGGCGAGCGTGCCAGCGAGCTCTCGTCCGAGCTCGGCCGCCTGGTGGCCGAGGAGCAGCGGATCAGCGCGCTCCGGGGCGAGGTGGAGCGGATGAGCGCGTCGGCCGGCGAGATCGGCGACCGGGTCCGCCGGATCGAGGAGCTGCGCCCCGGCATCGAGGACTCCGTGCGCGACCTGGCCTCGCTCAAGAGCGTGAAGGAGATGATGGCCGACGGGCTGGAGCAGATGCGGGTCGCCTACGAGGAGATGAGCCGCCTCCGCGAAGGCCACGGTGAGGTGCAGGCCTGGCTCCAGAACGCGGACACCTGGACCAAGAAGGTGCAGGCGCAGGTGCAGGAGCTGAGCGGAATGGAGCCGGCGGTGGAGCGGATTCGGGGCGAAGTGGATCAGGTCAAGTCGTCCATGGCCGAGATCGACGCCCGGCGCGAGACGTTGCTCGACGTGGCCCGCAAGCTGAGCGACCTGACCGCGGTCGGCGCCGAGCTCTCGGAGCGCACCGAGGGGCTGCGCGGCCGGATGGACGGGGCGGAGAAGCGCTTCGGGCAGCTTTCCTCGCGGGCCGAGGATGCGGAGCGGGTGGCCGGAACGATCGGCCAGGTGACCGAGTCGGTCGGCGCGATGGACCGCCGTCTCTCGGTGGTGGACGAGTCGGTCCGCGGGCTGGAGAGCCGGACGCAGCAGCTCGACGAGCTGCAGGAGCAGATCCGGCTCCTGGGCCAGGAGCTGGAGCAGCGGCAGGGTGCGCTGGACAAGGCCACCGAGCACCTCGCCAAGGCGAGCACGCTGCGGCAGGAAGCGGCCGATACCGCGCAGCGGCTGGAGGAGGTCAACACCGCGGTCGGCAAGTCGCTGGGCAAGGCGGAGCAGCGGGCGGGTCAGCTCACCGGCATGGCGGGCGAGCTGGAGACGCGGGCCGACGCGCTCAAGAAGGTCGAGCGCCAGCTCACGACCTTCGAGGGTCTGCTCGACCGGTACGAGTCGGCCCAGCGCGAAGCGGCCAAGGCGCTGGACCAGACCCTGGCTCGCCAGGCCGCGGTCGAGGCGCTCGAGGCCCAGGTCAAGCACGTCTTCGAGCTGGCCGAGAGCGCGGTAGACCACGTGCAGGCGATCGGCTCGGCCCGGCGCGGCATCGAGGAGACCCGCGCGATCCTGATCGAGACCCAGGCCCAGTTCGCGGCCACCGAGGCGTCGCTGCAGGACTTCGAGACCCGCAAGCGCCAGCTCGAGCGGGCGGAGCAGCGGTTGGCCCGGGCCGAGGCGCTGGCGATGGGAATCCGCAGCACGGTGGAGTCGCTCCAGGCGCAGAAGACCGTCGTGGACCACGCGATGGAGTCGGCCGGCGCGCTGGCCCTGCAGATGAAGCAGGCCGAGGCGCTGACCCAGGCGCTGCGCCGGGAGCGGCAGCTGGCCTGCGACCTCAAGACGGCGCTGGATGGCCTCGAGGTGGAGGAGGGCGAGGCCGGGGGGCAGTAGTCCCGGGCCGGACCAACGACGACGAGCCGGCCGCCCAGGAGGCGGCCGGCTC
>DATEIR010000127.1:0-95142 GCA_035278885.1 Gemmatimonadales bacterium
CTGCAGCCGGGCGGTGGCGCCGGCGGCCTCGGCGACCTGCCGCTCGAGGCGCTCGGCCCGCTCGGTGGCGGCGCCGCACTCGTGCCCGGCCACGCGCAGCTCCGCCTCGAGCGCGAGGGCGGATTCGCGGAGTGCCTGCAGCTCCTCCCAGCGGGGCCGGATCTGGCCCAGCGCCGTCTCCGCGCGGGCAAAGGCGTCCGCGGCCGATTCCTCGGCGGCCGTGGCGGCGGTGACGCGGTCATGAGCGCGCGCCTCCATCGCGTCGATCTCGCCCGGATCGCCGAGACCGGAGCGGAGTCCCTCGAGCCGGGCACGGAGCGCGGCACGCTTCTCCTTGAGCCGATCCTGGGCCGCGCGGAGGCGCTCGTAACCAAGCACCCGGGAGAGGAACTGGGCCCGCTCGGGCGCGCTCATCGCCGCCATCACGGCCAGCTCCTTCTGGCCCGTGAAGTAGGTGTTGAAGAACTCGTCGCGCGACATGCCGAGCAGGCGGGTGACGCGTTCGGTCACACTGCCGAGGCTGTTGGCCACCGGCGCCGGATCGCCGTCCTGGTACAGCTCCGCGTGGTTGAGCCCGCGCACGATCCGGTACTGGTGCGCCCCGAGGGTGAACTCGAGCTCGACCTCCACCCGGGCACGGGGCGGCGCGTTTCTGCGGCGGATCGAGTCCCGGCTTCCCCGTGCCGCCGGCATGCCGTACATCGCCCACGCGATGGCCTCGAGGATGGTGGTCTTTCCCGCCCCGTTGGGGCCGACGATGCCGGTGAGCCCGGCGCCGAACTCCAGCTCGGTGGCCTCGTGCTGGCGGAAGTTGGCGAGCCGAAGGCGGGTGATGCGCATCAGGCGCCGGCCAGGTCGCGCTCGACGCCGTCGAGCAGCTCGCCGCCCAGACCGACGAACGCGTCGCGGTCGAGCTCGGCGGGCAGGGGCCGGCGCGAGAGATAGTCGCGCACCAGCTCCGGCAGGGGCTGGCGGCGTCCGGGTGCGCCCACGCCCACGGTACGCTGGATCTCGGGACGGCGGACGTCGAGGTGAAAGTGCAGCGCATCCGTTTTGTAGCCCCGGATGGCGGCGTGGTCGAGCTCCCGCGCGACATGGCGGGGCACGTCGTATACCCGAAGTCGGAGGATCTTGTCGGCGATCCCGCCCGGGACGGCCGCGAGGCGATCGCCGATCAGGCGATCGAGGGCGGCCGCAGACATCCCGTCACCGGGAATCGACGGGAGGTCGAGGATGGCGCGCGCCGGCTGGATGGGATGGTGGGCGACGGTGCCGGCGTCGAGATCGGCCAGCAGCCAGCCCTTGGACTTGTGGCCGTGGCGCGCCTCGTCGGCGAGCTCGCCCCACAGGTTGGGACTGACGTACTCGAGCGCTCCGGCGTACCAGGCCCGCGGCGCCACCTGATGCCGCACGTGGTAGTGTCCCAGCGCGATGTAGCTCCACTCCGCCGGCGCCAGGTCGGCCAGACCCACGATGGCCCCACCGTACTCGAGCGAGCTTCGCTCGAAGGGGAACACGCCTTCGATCTCACCGTGCAGCACCAAAAGCCGGCGGCCCTCCGCGCCTTCGGGGCGGAGCGGCGGGCGGTCGGTGATCGAGACGAGCGCCTGATGCGGCACGGCCAGCACGGACAGATCGAGCTGCGGATAGACCAGGCGGCGAGCCTGATCGGCCGCGACGTCCACGCCCAGCTCCTCGAAGAGGCGGAGAATCGATCCCGTCTCCACCGAGCGCGGTGTGTCATGATTGCCCGCCACCAGCACGATCGGCGCGCCGGGCAGCGCCTCGCGCAGGCGCTGCAGCTGGCGGAAGGCGAACACGATCGCGGCATTGGTGGGGCGCACCGAATGGAAGAGATCGCCGGCCACGACGACCAGATCCGGCCGGGCGGCGATCACGCCGTCGATGGCGAGCCGGAACGCGCGGGCGACATCATCCTCACGCTGGTTGATGCCCGCCGACGTCTGGCGATGGTATTGCCGCGCCCCAAGGTGAGGGTCGGCGAGGTGAGCCACTTTCACATATGGAATGTCTCGCGGAGGGGCCATTAATCAAGCCCTGGCGACGCCCAAACGGCACGATCCGCAACGAGTTAGACAGCCGGGGGCGGCAACCGGGGCGGCTTGCGTCGAGGGTATGTGAGTGTCTACGGTTGGGTATGGACACACCCCACGACTCCGCCTCCGCCGCCTCGACCACCGGCGGTCTCCCCGTCGCCCCTTCGCTCGGTCCCACCCTCGAGCAGCTCCATCTTCCCCACGCGAGCGAAGAGAATCGGGCCCGCATCGTGTACGTGTCGCTCCTCGCCGTGGGCGCAGCGGTCGCCGCGGCGTTCGCGGCCGAGGTGCTGGTGGGGGTGATCGCGCTCGCGACCAACCTCGCCTTCTACGGCCGGGTGAGCTTCACCGCCGTCTCACCGGCGCACAACCACCTCGGTCTCGGGGTGATCGGGGTGCCGGTCCTGGGCGGCCTCGTGGTCGGCGTCCTGGCCCGGTACGGCAGCGCCGCGATCCGCGGTCACGGCATTCCCGAGGCCATGGAGCGGGTGCTCAAGAACGAGAGCCGGATCGATCCGCGCGTCACGCTGCTCAAGCCGCTCTCCGCCGCCGTGGCGATCGGGACCGGTGGACCGTTCGGCGCGGAGGGGCCGATCATCGCGACGGGCGGCGCGCTCGGCTCGCTGCTGGGCCAGCTGGTCAAGATCACCGCCGACGAGCGGAAGATCCTGCTGGCCGCGGGGGCGGCGGCCGGCATGGCCGCGGTGTTCAGCACGCCCGTGGCGGCGGTACTCCTGGCAATCGAGCTGCTGCTGTTCGAGTACCGGGCCCGCTCGCTGGTGCCGGTGGCGCTGGCCAGCTCGGCCGCAACCGCGATCCGGATGAGTCTGCACGGCGGCGCGCCGGTGTTTCCCATGGCGGATATCGCGCAGCCCGACGCGATGGCCATCGTCAGCTACATCGTGCTCGGCGGGGTGGTCGGACTGCTCGCGGCGGAGATCACCCAGGCGGTCTATCGGCTGGAGGACGCCTTCGAGCGCCTCCCGATCCACTGGATGTGGTGGCCGGCGCTGGGCGCCGTGGCGGTGGGCGTGATCGGCTACATCAGTCCCCGGACGCTCGGTGTCGGGTACGACAACATCCAGGACATCCTCACCGGCTCCCTCGCCGGGACGGTCCTGCTCTCGCTCGTCCTGCTCAAGCTGATCTCCTGGGCCGTGGCACTCAGCAGCGGCACCTCGGGCGGCACGCTCGCGCCGCTGTTCACGATCGGCGGGGGTCTGGGCTCGCTCATCGCCGCCGCGGCGATGGCGCTCGCCCCCGGGCTGGGCATGGACCTGCGGGTCGCGGGGCTGGTCGGCATGGCGGCGATGTTCGCCGGCGCGTCGCGCGCGCTGCTGGCGTCGATCGTGTTCGCCTTCGAGACGACCCGGCAGCCGATGAGCCTGCTGCCCCTCCTGGCCGGTTGCTCGGCCGCGTATCTCGTCTCGCTGCTTCGAATGAAGCACACCATCATGACGGAGCGTCTGGCCCGCCGAGGCACTCCGGTGCGCACGGAGTACGCGGCGGACTATCTGGATCAGCTGCTGGTGCGGGACCACGCGCCGCGCAGCGTGGTGACCTTGAACGGCCACCAGACGCTGCGGGAGGTTCGCGGCTGGATGGCGGACGGCGCCGGCGGCGCGAACCATCAGGGCTTTCCGGTGCTGGACCAGTCGGGCAGCCTGATCGGCGTGGTGACCCGGCGCGACCTGACCGATCCGAAAGTGACGGACGAGACGACCGTGGCCGGTCTGATCAAGCGGCCGCCGGTGATCGTCTTCGACGACAACACCCTGCGGCAGGCCGCCGACCACATGGTGCGGGCGCGAGTGGGACGGCTGCCGGTCGTGACTCGCGAAGCGCCACGGAAGGTGGTCGGTATCCTGTCCCGCAGCGACCTGCTCGAGGCGCACGAGGACCGGCTGGACGAAGCCCTGTCGGCCCAGACGCCCAATCTGGACATCCGCGTGGCCTGGAGCCGGAGCGAGTCATGAGCGGCGAGCGCGCGCAGGTGGATCGACTGCGGGACTTCACGACCGACGCGCGCCTGCTGATTCTCACCCCCATGGCCGCCGTAGTCGGCGCGCTGGGCGCACTGGTGGCGTACGCCCTGGTCTGGCTCATCGGGACGATCACCAACCTGGCGTACTATCACCGACTCGACAGCGCGATGGTGTCGCCCGCGGGGCACACGCTCGGGACGTGGGCGGTGCTGATCCCCGCGGCGGGCGGGCTGATCGTCGGGCTGATGGCCCGGTACGGCTCGGACCGCATCAGGGGCCACGGCATCCCCGAAGCGATGGAGGCGATCCTCATCGGCCGGAGCCGGATGAGCGCCAAGGTCGCCGTGCTCAAGCCGCTCTCCTCGGCGATCGCGATCGGCACGGGAGGACCGTTCGGCGCCGAGGGACCGATCATCATGACCGGCGGGGCCGTCGGCTCGCTCTTCGCCCAGGCGTTCCATCTCTCCAGCGCCGAGCGCAAGACCCTGCTGGTGGCCGGCGCCTCCGCGGGCATGGCCGCGATCTTCGCCACGCCGCTCGCGGCCGTGCTGCTCGCCGTGGAGCTGCTGTTGTTCGAGTGGAAGCCGAGGAGCTTCATCCCGGTCGCCGCCGCGGCGGCGGTCGCCGCGGCACTCCGGACGCCGCTGCTGGGCGCGGGGCCGATCTTCCCGGTCCCGACCCACGGCGCGCTCGCGTGGCAGGAGCTGGCCCTGAGTCTGGCGGTGGGGCTCGCGGCGGGATTCGGATCGGGATGCCTGACCTGGCTGGTCTACGCCTGCGAGGACGGCTTCGCGCGGGTGCCGCTGCACCCGATGTGGTGGCCGGTGATCGGCGGGCTCTTCGTGGGCGTGGGCGGTCTGTTCTATCCCCGCGCGCTGGGGGTCGGTTACGACACCATCGGCGACCTGCTGCAGGGGCACCTCGCGGCGCCGTTCGTGCTGGGACTCCTCATCGTCAAGGCGCTCATCTGGGCGATCGCCCTGGGCTCGGGGACCTCGGGCGGGGTGCTGGCGCCGCTGCTCATCATGGGCGGCGCCCTGGGCGCGGCGGAGGCGCAGTGGATCCACGCCGGCGACGCGGGGCTATGGGCCATGATCAGCATGGCCGCCATGATGGGCGGCACGATGCGCTCCCCGCTCACGGCGGTGGCGTTCATGCTGGAGCTGACCGACGATATCGCGGTGCTGCCGGCGCTCCTCATCGCCTGCGCGGCGGCCCACGGGGTCACCGTGCTGCTGATGCGACGCTCGATCCTGACCGAGAAGGTGGCCCGCCGCGGTTATCACGTGCTCAGAGAATACAGCGTGAGCCCACTGGCGCGGGTGCGGGTGGCGGACGTCATGGAGCGCGACGTGCCCGCGCTCCCGGCCGCGATGCATGTGGACCTCGTGCTGCGGCGGCTGGTCGCGCACGACTCGGTGCTCGGTCGGCGCGAGGCCTGGCCGCTGGTGGACGACGCCGGCGCGCTGGTCGGGATCGTGACCCGGGGCGACCTGGTCAAGGCGGTCGAGGCCGAGACCGGCCCGGACTCGACCGTGCTCGACGCGGGGAGCCGCAGCCCGGTGGTGGCGTATCCGGACGAGCTGCTCTACGACGCGGTGGACCGGATGGTTCGCCACGGCGTGGGCCGTCTGCCGGTGGTGGAGCGGAACGACCGCACCCGCCTGGTGGGGCAGCTCGGCCGCAGCGGGATCGCCGCGGCGTGGCGGAGCCTGCAGCTGGAAGAGGAGCAGGAGCACGGCTGGCTGTCGGGCCCGGGCCGGCTGGTGCGGATGAAGCTGCGGCGCGTCCTGGGGGACACGCCGGCCCGGCCTCAGGCGCCGTAGCCGTCGTCGGCGCGCTTCACCGCCGGGATTCCCCGCCGGGCACCAACCAGCTCGCCCCCGACCCGACGACCCAGACAAGCCAGGAAATAGGCCAGGGGATCGGCGGGGCGCTCCCGCCGGGTCGCGGCGAGTGCGCGACGAACGTCGTCCTCCCGGCGCCCCGCTACCGCCTCGCGCACCGCGTCCGGCGACACGCGGCGATCGAGCCGGCGGAGCTGTCGTGCCGCGGCGTCCGGCAGCGGGACGTCGCCCGCGGGGGGAAACCGTTCGATCCCTTCCCGCCCGCTCAGCACCGGCGGACGGGGAAACCTGACGAAGATCGGCTGGGTGAAGTGAGGATGCCGGACCATGAGCTCGCCTTTGGGCAGGGTGGCGAGCTTGATCTTGGTCGCGGGCGAGACGGTCTGGTACGCCGGGGTAGCCAGCTCGTCCATGTCCATCCGGCCGAACAGCCCGGTCCCCGCGTTCCCCACGACCCGACGCTGGACCTGGGAGCGGAACTGCTGGGCCGAGAACAGCACCAACCCGAGATACCGGCCGCGCTCGGAGAGATCGAGCAGCATCTTGCGCACGTACGTGTCCGGCCCGTCGGCGGGAGCGTACTTGTTCAGCTCGTCCACGAACACGACGACGTGATCCACGCCGAGATCGCGCCGCTCGAGGTGCTCCCGCAGCTTGGAGACGACGCGGGCAAAGACGAGGTCCTGCGCCAGCGGATCGAGGCCGGCGACATCCACCACGTGCACGCTGCGATCGGTGAACTGGCCCCAGGGCAGGTCGTTGGCGACCCCGTCGTCGGTGACCAGACCCTTGGAGCGGGTAGAGATGTTGCCCAGCCGGTTGCGCACCTTGCGGATGGTCGCGAGGTGGTGGGTCTTCCACACTTCCCCGCCCCGGCCGAGCGCCTCCATGAAATCGAAGATCGCACGGAAGAACTCCTCCAAGTCCGCGAAGCTCTGCACCTGGAAGGGACGGCCGCGCAGCATGTCGTCCTGGTACTCCCGTCCGACGACCCGGTCGGCCAGGAAGTCGATGAACGCATCGGCCTTGGCATCAACGTCGTCGCGGTTGAGCACCACCTCGGCGTAGTCGAGCACTTCGCGAAGTCCCCAGACCAGCGGCTCGGTGTTGCCCGCGAGCGCCTCGTGGGTGCGCAGGGTGTTGAGGTTGATCCCGTCGGCCTTGAAGGGCGCGTAGTAGCGCACCGCGCCGAACGGCTCGGCCCGAAGGCCGAGCCGGGCGTAGAGGCGCCGATCCTCCTCGCTCAGCGTGGCCGGCTGGTCGAGAAAACAGAGATCGGGGCCCTTCACGTTGAAGCAGAGCGCCGCGACCGAGCCCTTGTGAGCCGGGAAGGTCTGGAAGATGCTCGCGAGCAGGAACTCCACGGCGCTCGTCTTGGTGGCGAGCCCTGAGACGCCCGTGATGTTGAGATGCGCCGCCTCGGGACCGAGCAGGAAGTCGCAGTCGAGATAGACCGGGGAGGCGGACCCGCCGGTCGCGTAGAGGCCGACGGGCACCCCGGTGGCGCGGTCGCCGGTGGTGTAGCCATCCATCCGAAGGGCGAGCGCGACGTCCGCATCGGTGGCGAGCCAGACCGAGCCGAGCGGGACCGGCTGCAGCGGCTCCTCAGGCACCTGCCGCAGCACGGCGGCGGTGTACAACCGGATCTCGGCGCGGGCGGTCGGCTCGACGGCCGCCGACACCGGGTCGCCATCGGCTCCGAGCACGGCATGCAGCGGCGTGGCGAGGTCGGAGTAGGCGAAGCCATCGGTGACCACGCCGTACACGGTCCGGCCGGCCTCCTCCACCCGCACGATCGCGCCGATGCCGATGGGCGACTCGCGCGCGGTCCAGAAGTGGAACTGGTGCGGGGTGGCCGGCTTGAGCTCGGTCGCGACCACCCGTCCGATCGGCACCGGTACCCCGTCGGGGGGGCTCATTCCCGGCGGAATGGAAAGCGGGCGCGCACCTCGGCCACCTCGGCGTCGCGGCGGGCCGGGTCCCAGCCGAGCTGCTCGGCGAGGAGGGCCGCGACCTCCTCAATCACTCCCGGACCCGGATCGCCCCGCGTTCCGATGCCGAGCCGGCCGAACACACAGTCGCCCAGCCGGGCCACCAGCTCGTTGCGCGCGGAGTGGACCACCTCCGCCCGCAGGACATCGGCACCGGCGAGGGGCCGTCCCCAGTCGGGGCGCTCGTCGATGATCCGAGTGACCTCGCCGTAGGCCGAGCCGTGGTCATGCGCCAGCCGATCCACGATCAGGAGATCGGTGCCGGCGGGCAGGGCGGATCGGACCTCGCGCAGGAGGTCCTCGAATCGGCCGAAGTCGCCTCCGTACACCCGGGCCGTCTCGGTCCGGCAGGGCCGCGGCTCCCGACCGAGCTTGCGGTAGGCCAGGTCCACCGAGCGCTGGGCGACGCCGCGCGCCACGGTGTAGCGATTGGCGACCGCGGTCACCAGGCCCTGGATCCGATCGGTGGCCGCGTTGTCCACCACCAGCGGGCGCTTGCCGAAGCTCACGTCGCCGCCCTCGGCGTCGCCGCGCTCGACCGGCAGCAGTCCGGCCATGACCAGCCCGACGTCGTCGAGGGTGAGCTTGAGGCGCGGATCGGCCTCGTTGATCTCGTCCAGAAAGTCGGTCACTTCCTTTTCGGAGACCCGGAGCCGGTCGGGCTCCTCCTTCCAGATCAGGCTGTTGACGCCGATCATGGTTCGGCCGCGCCAGGGGACGAGGAAGAGGTGGCGGGTCCCGCGACTCAGCACGGCGCTCGGATCGTGATACCTGGTCTGGACCGCGAGCGCGCGGTCTTTCACGATCGAGCGCTTCAGCACCAGCGCCATGTCCCGGGAATAGGGGATGCTGGGCGCCTTGCGCACGCCGGAGCGGAGCAGCAGCGCCTCGGCGTAGGGCCCAGCCGCGTTCACCACCACCCGGGCGCGCACGTCGAACCGCTCCCCTCCGATCCGGTCGTGCACCGCGGCCCCGGTGACGCGGCCTCCCTGCTGCAGCAGCGCCGTGACCTCGCAATGGTTGGCGACGATGGCGCCGGCCCGGGAGGCGGCCCGGACCATGGACCAGACCAGGCGGGGCGGGTTCTGCATCTGACCGTCCCAGAACACGCCGGCCCCGGTGAGCCCATCGGACGGGAGCTCGGGAAACCACTGCAACACCCGCCGGCGCGACACGATCCGGGCCGCGGGAATGCGCCGCATCCGATCGCCGATGCCGGCGTTCCGGTCCGCGGTGAGAAGGTTCAGCACGGTGAAGCCCGCCGCCAGGATCTCGGCGCCTTTCATCCCATGGCCGTACGCCGGGATGACGAAGGGCATCGGGTGGACGAGGTGCGGCGCCGCGCGCAGGAGCGCGCGCCGCTCGCGGGCCGACTCCCGCACCCGCACGATGTCGAGGTGCTGGAGGTAGCGGACGCCTCCGTGCACCACCTTGAGCGACTCCGCCGAGGTGGCCCCGCCGAAGTCGCCGCGCTCGAGCAGGGCGACGGAGAGCCCGCGCAGGGCGGCGTCCCAGGCGGTGGCCGCGCCGGTGACGCCACCGCCGATCACCAACAGGTCGAATTCGCGGTCGGCCAGGGGCGCGAGGGCACGCGGCATCAGGCGGCTCCCGCGCGGGCGCGAAGATACTGCTCCACGGAATGAATACCGTACAGGAGGCGGTCCCATCGCGGGTCCGGGGTGCTGAGCGGCGCGCGCTCGGCCAGCAGGTGGCGAGACAGCAGGTCGGCGCTTTCGGTGCCGCCGTTCGGGGGCGCGACCTCGACGCGTACAAGGCCATGAAACAGGTCGCGGTCCTCCCAGGGCCAGAGGCGCACCGCCCAGGCCAGCACCGGCGCCACGCTGCGGCTCGCCGGGGCGAAGACCGAGGTGCGCTGGCCGGGAGGCAGGCGGAGATAGCGCTCCAGGTCGGGGCCGTCGAAGGGCAGTGTCGCATGGCTCTTGGAGACGCCGACCGCGCGGGGATCGGCGGCCCAGGCGGGGCTCTCGCTGAGCGATCCGTCGATCACCAGCCAGGCATCCGAGCGGCGGCGGTACGCCGCGCCGACCTCGAGCTCCAGGGCGCCCCGGGCCCGGTCGAGGGCGCGACCCGCCTGGGTGAGGTCCCGCACCGGATGGACCGGATCGTCGTCCGGCAGCGCGTGGGTCGCCAATCCCTCCAGGGCCTCCCCCGCGGCGAGCAGCCCCGCCGGCCGGCCGATGACGAGCCAGCGCCGGCTCTCGACCACCGTCCGAAGCCGTCTCGCCCGCCGCTCGCGAACGGCCGCCGCGATCTCGCCCAGAAAGAGGGGCGCGCTCCCGGCGTAGGCCAGGAGCTGGAGCCGCTGCACCCCGTCGAGGAACGCCACCGGATCGGGCCAGGGTACCGCCGGGCCTACCATCCGGCAGCCGAGGGATGCATCCTCAATCAGGCGCGCAGGCCGGATACAGGCCTCTTCCGCCCGGCCGGCGCTGCCTTCTGGAGGTGCACTCGCCGGAGTGAGCCCTCTCACGGCCAAAGCGCGGCGGAGGTTGTTCACCTTGGGTATGGACATGCCAGATAAAGTAGCCGTGGACATGAAGAAGCGCCTGGCGGAGGCGCGTGACGCCGCCAGCACCCTCGATGAGCAGCGCCGCACCGCGCTGACGGAAATGCGGGCCTCGATGCGGGCGATCCGCCAGCTGAGTGACACGCTGGCAGGGCTCCGGCAGCAGCCGTCTTCGGCCGATCCTCGTCAGGCTCGCGACCGTGGCGCGCTCGCGCTGGCCGAGCGGTACGGGCTCAGCCTGCGCGAGCTGGAGGTGGCGCTGCTGCTGGCGGACGGCCGCAGCAATGTCGAGATCGCGGCGGCGGTGAAAGTAAGCACGCATACCGCGCGGCACCACACCCAGCACGTGCTCGGCAAGCTCGGCGTGCGGAGTCGCTCGCGCGCGGCCGCGCTGATCAGCGACTTCTTCGGCAACGCGCGGGGCTAGGTCGAACGGCCCACCGGGTAGGCAGTTCGACCTACGTTTTCCTTCCGGCCATCGCGCGAACGTCCGCATCACCCTTCCGATTCTCCCACAGTATCAACAGCGGTGAGCATCCTCACAGACAGGTAAGTACGTCGCCCGACAAACTCGCATTGCATCACGGTCGACGACGTTCTTCTTGCACTGATGGGTGGTTGTCTCATGAGGGTGCTGGTCACTGGAGGCGCGGGCTTCATCGGCTCCCACCTCTGCGAAAAGCTGATCCTGCTGGGCCACGACGTCATCTGTCTGGACAACTTCTTCACCGGGCGCCGGGAGAACGTGCGCCACCTGCTGGACGCCGGACGCTTCGAGCTGTTGCGTCACGATGTCTGCGAGCCGCTGCTCCTCGAGGTGGAGCAGATCTACAACCTGGCCTGTCCGGCCTCTCCACCGCACTACCAGTACAACCCGGTCAAGACCGTCAAGTCGAATGTCATCGGCACGCTCAACATGCTGGTGCTGGCGCGGCGCGCGCGCGCCCGGGTGCTGCAGGCCTCGACCTCCGAGGTCTATGGCGAGCCGCATGTGCATCCGCAGCCGGAGAGCTACTGGGGCAACGTGAACCCGGTCGGCCTGCGCGCCTGCTACGACGAGGGGAAGCGGGTGGCCGAGACGCTGATGATGGACTACCACCGGCAGCACGGCGTGGATACCCGGATCGCCCGGATCTTCAACACCTACGGTCCGCGCATGGCGGAGTCCGACGGACGGGTGGTCTCGAACTTCATCGTGCAGGCCTTGCGGGACGAGCCGCTCACGCTCTACGGCGACGGCAGCCAGACCCGCTCCTTCTGCTACGTCGACGACCTGGTGGACGGCCTCATCGCGCTGATGAACGCGGAGGGCGTCCACGATCCGGTCAACCTGGGCAATCCGGGCGAGTTCTCGATTCGCGAGCTGGCCGAAGAAGTCGCGCGCCAGTGCCGCCGGGAGCTCACGATCGAGTATCGGCCGCTCCCGCAGGACGACCCCACCCAGCGTCGCCCCGACATCAGCCGTGCCCACGCCCAGCTCGGCTGGGCCCCCACGGTGGACCTGCGCTGCGGGCTGAGCCGCACCATTCCCTACTTCGCCGAGCGGCTTCGCCGTCCCCGGAGCAGGCGGCGCCCGGTCGAGGATACGGTGCCCTTCGTCGAGCGGCGGCGGGCCTACACCGAGGTCGGCGATTGGACCGACCGGCTGGAGGCCTGAGGGAATGAGCAGATTCATCCTCATCACTGGCGGCGCCGGATTCATCGGCTCCCATCTGGCGGATGCGCTGCTGGCCCGCGGCCACCGGGTGCGCGCGCTCGACAATCTGTCGCCGCAGGTACACGGCGACGGGGCCGCCCGGCCCGACTACCTGGATCCGGAGGTGGAGCTCCTCGTCGGCGACGTGCGTGACCCGGCCGCCGTGCGGCGCGCGCTGCAGCGGGTGGACGCGGTGGTGCATCTCGCGGCCGCGGTGGGCGTGGGCCAGAGCATGTACGAGATCGCCCACTATACCGCGGTCAACAACGGCGGGACCGCGGTGCTCCTGGAGGCGCTGGCGCACGCGCCGGTGGACCGGCTGCTGGTCGCCTCCAGCATGAGCCTCTACGGGGAGGGGCTGTACCAGGACGCCGCCGGCGAGCCGCGGGTCGCCCCGGAGCGCCCCCTGGAGCAGCTGCGCCGGGCGGACTGGGAGGTGCGAGGCGAGGACGGCGAGCCGCTCCGCCCCGTGCCGACGCCCGAGACCAAGACACCATCGCTGGCCTCGGTGTACGCGCTGTCCAAGTTCGACCAGGAGCGGCTCTGCCTCATGCTGGGCGCGGCCTACGGCATTCCCACCACCGCGCTGCGCTTCTTCAACGTGTACGGGACCCGCCAGGCGCTCTCCAATCCCTACACGGGCGTGCTCGCCATCTTCGCCTCCCGGCTCCTCAACGGCCGGCGGCCGATGGTCTTCGAGGACGGCCGGCAGCGGCGCGATTTCGTGAGCGTCCGCGACGTCGCGGCAGCCTGCGTGCTCGCGCTCGAGTCGTCCGCCGCGGCGGGCGAGGCGCTCAATGTGGGTTGCGGCGAGTCGTTCGCCATCGCCGAGATCGCGGAGCGGCTGGCCCGGGTGCTGGGGCGTGAGGAGCTCGCGCCCGAGCTGACCGGCACCTACCGCATGGGCGACATCCGCCACTGCTTCGCGGACATCGGCCGCGCGGGCGCGCTGCTGGGCTACCGTCCCTCGGTCGCGCTCGACGCCGGCCTCGGCGAGCTCGCCCACTGGCTGGACACCCAGGTGCCGACCGACCGGGCCGACGAAGCGCGGGCCGAGCTGGCCGCGCGGGGGCTCACGGTATGACCACGCTCATCACCGGCGGCGCCGGGTTCATCGGGACCAACCTGGCGCGCCGACTGCTCACGGACGGCGAGGACGTGGTGGTGTTCGACAGCCTGGCGCGGCCCGGCGTCGAGGCCAACCTGGCCGCCCTGCGGGACGACTTCGGCGACGGGCTCGACGTGGTGATCGGCGACGTGCGGGACGCGCCCGCGCTGGCGCGCGCGGTCGCCCGGGCCGACCGCGTCTTCCACTTCGCCGCGCAGGTGGCGGTGACCACCAGCCTGGCGGATCCGGTCGAGGACTTCGACATCAACGCGCGCGGCACCCTGACGCTGCTGGAGGCGATCCGGGGCCGCCCCGAGCCGCCGCCGCTGGTCTTCACCTCCACCAACAAGGTGTACGGCGCGCTGGAGGACGTGGGCCTCCAGCGGAGGAACCGGCGCTACGAGCCGGCGGACCCGGGCATCGGGCTCCGCGGCATCGGCGAGAGCCGGCCGCTCGACTTCTACAGCCCGTACGGATGCTCCAAGGGCGCCGCCGACCAGTACGTGCGCGACTACGCCCGCACCTATGGCCTGCCCGCCATCGTATTCCGCATGAGCTGCATCTACGGCCCGCACCAGCTCGGCACCGAGGACCAGGGCTGGGTGGCGCATTTCCTCATCCAGGCGCTGGACGGCCGCCCCATCACGCTCTACGGCGACGGCCGCCAGGTCCGCGACATCCTGTTCGTGGACGACCTGGTGGACGCGTTGCTCCTGGCCCAGCGCGCGATGCCGACCGAGGCCGGTCGGGTGTTCAATATCGGGGGCGGCCCGGACAACACCGTGAGCCTCCTCGAGCTGCTCCAGCTGATCGGCGACCGGGTGGGCCGCGCGCCGGCGATCGGCTTCGACGCGTGGCGGCCCGGCGACCAGCGCTACTTCGTCTCCGACACCCGCAACTTCGAGCAGGTCACCGGCTGGCGTCCGGCGGTCGGCGTGCGCGACGGCGTCGCGCGACTGGCCGACTGGCTGGCGGGCCACCGACCCGGCCGAAGCCGCACCAGGGCTGCCGGTGCCGGCCGGTAGCACCCTCTCCGCACGCTCGGCCACGCTCACCATGCGCGCCGCGATCGTGAGCGCGCCCGGCCGCGTGTCGGTGCAGGAGACCGCGCGACCGCTGGCGGGGCCTGGTCAGGTCAGGATCCGGCTGGAAGGCTGCGGCGTGTGCGGATCCAACCTGGCGTTCTGGGAAGGGCGCCCCTGGTTCTCCTATCCCGGCGAGCCGGGCGCGCCGGGGCACGAAGGCTGGGGCATCGTGGACGAGGTCGGCCCGGACGTCCGGTCGGTGGAGGCGGGTGACCGGGTAGCGACGCTGGCCCCGAATGCCTACGCCCAATTCGCACTCTCGCCGGCGGACCAAGTCGTGCCCCTGCCGCCGGCACTCGATGGGCTTCCCTTCCCCGGCGAGCCGCTGGGCTGCGCGATGAACGCCTTCCGCCGAGGCGGCGTCGAGGCCGGCCACACCGTGGTCGTGATCGGCATCGGGTTCCTGGGGGCGTTGCTCACCCGACTCGCCAGCGCCCACGGAGCCCGGGTGATCGCCGTCTCCCGCCGACCCTACGCGCTGGAGGTGGCGCGCGCGCAGGGCGCCGAGGTCGCCCTCGGCAGCGACGATCGCGATGCGGTCACCCGGGCCGTGGCCGATGCCACCGGGGGCGCCGGGGCGGACCGCGTCTTCGAGGTGGTGGGCCTGCAGGCGCCGCTCGATCTCGCCGGTGAGCTCACCCGGGTCAGGGGCCGGCTGATCATCGCCGGGTACCACCAGGACGGCCTACGCCAGGTGAACCTGCAGCTTTGGAACTGGCGCGGTCTCGATGTGATCAACGCGCACGAGCGCGATCCGGGGCAGTACATCACCGGCATCCGCGAGGCGGTGGCGGCCGTGCGGGAGGGTCTCGTGGACCTGCGCCCCCTGCTCACCCACTGCTATCCGCTCGATCGGCTGGACGAGGCGCTGGAGGCGATGCGCACGCGTCCCGAAGGCTTCCTCAAGGCGGTGGTGCTCACATGAGGCTCGGGTTTCTCGGTGTGGGCTGGATCGGCCGCCACCGGCTGGAGGCCGTCGCGGCGAGCGGCGCGGCGGAGATCGTCGCGATCGCGGACCCGTCGGAGGAAAACCGCCAGGCGGCCCGAGCGGCGGCGCCGGCCGCCACCCTGCACACCTCCCTGGAGGAACTGCTCGCCCGCCGCCTGGACGGGATCGTGATCGCGACGCCGAGCGCGCTGCACGCGGATCAGGCGGTCGCCGCGCTGGAGCACGGGCTGGCGGTCTTCTGCCAGAAGCCGCTGGGCCGGAGCGCCGCCGAGGTGGAACGGGTGATCACCGCGGCGGCGAGCGCCGACCGACTGCTCGGCGCCGACTTCTGCTATCGCACGCTGGACGGCATGCGGCGCATCCGCGAACTGACCGATGGCGGGGCGCTGGGACACGTGTTCGCGCTCGACCTCGTCTTCCACAACGCCTACGGGCCGGACAAGGACTGGTTCTACGATCGCGCGCGCTCCGGGGGCGGGTGCGTGATGGATCTCGGCATCCACCTGGCCGATCTCGCGCTGTGGCTCCTCCCCGCGCGCAAGGTGGTGGCGGCACGCAGTCACCTCTACGCGGCCGGCAGGCCGATCGAGGCGGACGACGACCGGGTCGAAGACTACGCGGTCGCCACGATCGAGCTCAGCGGCGGCGTGGTCGCCCGGCTGGCATGCAGCTGGCTCCTCTCGGCCGGGCGGGAGGCGGTCATCGAGGTCGCGCTGCACGGGACGGAAGGCGGCGCGTTCCTGCGCAACGTACACGGGTCCTTCCATGACTTCGTGGCGGAGCATTGCGTGGGCACGCGGCGCGAGATCCTGGCGGAGCCGCCCGACCGGTGGGGCGGCCGCGCGGTCGTCGGGTGGGCCGAGCGGCTGGCCGCGGGCCGCCGCTTCGACCCGGCGGTACGCCGGTATGTCGAGGCGGCCAGGATGGTCGACGCCATCTACGGGCGCTCCGCTCCCGCGCCCCTGGAGGTGGTCGCGTGAACCGGTCGGATCCGGCGCCCCGAGGGCACCGACTCGAGCGGGTCCTGCTCACCAGCGATACCGCCGGCGGCGTCTGGACCTACACCATGGAGCTGGCCCGCGCGCTGCTGGCCGAGGGGGTCTACCCCGTCGTCGCGACCGTGGGGCCGGCGCCGTCACCGGAGCAGCGGGCGGAGGCGGCCGCGGCTGGCCTGACGCTGCACAGCCGCACCGGTCGCCTGCCATGGATGGAGGAGCCCTGGTCGGACCTCGAAGCGGCCGGAGGGTGGCTGGTGGAGCTCGCCGATCGGGAGCGGGCGGACATCGTGCATCTGAGCGAGCCGGTGCTGGCTCCTCTGGCGTGGCCGGCCCCCACGGTCGCCGTGGGGCACTCGTGCGTGCTGTCGTGGTGGGAAGCGGTGCTGGGTGAG
The DNA here is from genome assembly GCA_035278885.1 of Gemmatimonadales bacterium. Lineage (GTDB taxonomy): Bacteria > Gemmatimonadota > Gemmatimonadetes > Gemmatimonadales > GWC2-71-9 > CAVVWJ01. Next base: position 16,636 of record DATEIR010000127.1, read on the forward strand.
CCGGCACCGGCAGACTGGGACCGCTACCGGGACGCGATGCGCCGGGGCTTCGACGCGGCGGGCGCGGTCGTCGCGCCGTCCCTCGCCATGCAGCAGGCGCTGCGACGGCACTATGGCGTGTTCGACGCGCGGATCGTGCCCAACGGGCGAAGCCCCGAACGATTTCCGCCGGCGAGGAAGGAGCCGTTCGTGATGACGGCCACCCGCCTCTGGGACCGAGCGAAGAACGCCGCCACGCTCGACGCCGCGGCCGCCGGGCTGGCCTGGCCGGTCTATGCCGCGGGGGATGCGACCCCGCCCGGCGGAGGCGACGAGGCCTGTTGCCGGAGTCTTCGGCTGTTGGGCCGGATCGATTCCTCCGCCGTGGCCGCCTGGCTCGGGCGCGCCGCCATGTTCGCGCTGCCGGCGCGGTACGAGCCGTTCGGACTGTCCACCCTGGAAGCGGCGCTGGCCGGGTGCGCCATGGTGCTGGGCGACATCGACAGCCTGCGGGAGCGGTGGGACGGGGCGGCGGTGTTCGTCCGTCCGGACGACGCCGCGACGCTCCGGGCGGCGATGACCGCGCTGATCGACGATCCCGCTCTCCGCCATCTCCTCGCCATGCGCGCGCGCCGGCGGGCACTCCCGCTCTCGCCTCATCGCATGGCGCGGAGCTACCTCGAGATCTACAGGCGACTGCTGATCGAGTCGCGCGCCCCCGGGGCGCGGGAGGGAACGACATGCGTGTCGTGATGTTCTATCACTCCCTGGTGTCAGACTGGAATCATGGGAATGCCCACTTCCTCCGGGGAATCGCGGCCGAGCTGCTGGCGCGGGGGCATCGGGTGAACATCCTCGAGCCGGCTGACGGCTGGAGCCGCACCAACCTGATCCGGGAACAGGGCGACTCCGTGCTGGGCCGCTTCGCCCGGGCGTATCCCACCCTGACCAGCGAGCTCTACGGACCCGACCTCGACCTCGACAGGGTGCTCGACCCCGCCGACCTCGTGCTGGTTCACGAATGGACCGATCCGGCACTGGTGGCCGCGATCGGGCGCCACCGCGCCGCGGGCGGCCGCTATCGCCTGCTCTTCCACGACACGCACCACCGCTCCGTGACCAGCCCGGAGGAGATGGCCGAGTACGATCTGAGGCACTTCGATGGCGTCCTCGCCTTCGGTGAGGTGGTCCGACGACGCTATCTGGAGCTGGGGTGGACCCGACAGGCGTGGACCTGGCACGAGGCAGCGGACCACCGGGTGTTCCGGCCGCTGCCGGCCCAGCGCCTCGAAGGCGATCTGGTCTGGGTGGGCAACTGGGGCGATGACGAACGGACGGCCGAGCTGGAGGAGTATCTGATCGGCCCGGTCGAAGCGCTCACCCTTCGTGCCCGGGTTCATGGGGTGCGCTACCCCACCGAGGCGCTGGGACGGCTGACTGAAGCCGGTATCGAACACGGTGGCTGGGTGCCGAACTTCGCCGTGCCCGGCGTGTTCGCCCGTTTTCGGTTCACGGTGCACATCCCGCGCCGGCCCTATACCGATGCCCTCCCCGGGGTACCCACGATTCGGGTCTTCGAGGCGCTGGCATGCGGCATTCCGCTGCTCTGCGCCCCGTGGGAAGATCAGGAGGGGCTCTTCACGCCGGGCGCCGACTACCTGGTGGCGCAGGATGGCCCGGAGATGCGGCGGATGCTTCGAGCCCTGATGACCAACGAGAGCGCGGCCCGGAGCCTGGCCGACCGCGGCCGCCGGACCATCCTCGCTCACCATACCTGCGTGCATCGCGTCAACGAGCTGCTGGCGATCGTGGGCGAGCTCAACCGGACCCGCCGGCGCGCGGCCGTGGCCCGCGCGGGCTGACGGGCGCCACGATGCCGCTCGACATCGCCTTCTTCGGGTCCAGTCTGGTATCGGCGTACTGGAACGGGGCCGCGACCTACTACCGGGGCATCATCCGGGCGCTGGCGCGTCGGGGACATCGCATCACGTTCTATGAGCCCGACGCCTACGGGCGCCAGGCGCATCGCGATATCCCCGACCCGCCCTGGGCCAGGGTCGTGATCTACGACGGCGAGGGCGGCGATGGCGTGGCGCGGGTCCTCGAGGAAGCCCGCGCCGCCGATCTGCTGGTCAAGGCGAGCGGAATCGGCGTGTTCGATCCGCTGCTGGAGCGAGCCGTGCTCGACATCAGACGGTCCGACGCCACGGTGGTCTTCTGGGATGTGGACGCCCCCGCGACGCTCGATCGGCTGGAGCAGGACCAGGACGATCCCTTTCGCCGACTGATCCCGAAGTACGATCTGGTGTTCACCTACGGCGGCGGCGAGCCGGTGATCCAGGCCTACCGCCGGCTGGGGGCCCGGCGCTGCGAGCCGGTCTACAACGCGCTCGACCCCGAGACCCACCATCCGGTCCCACCCGATCCACGGTTCCGGGCCGATCTCGGCTTCCTGGGCAACCGGCTGCCGGACCGGGAAGCGCGGGTGGACCGATTCTTTCTCGAGTCCGCGCGGCTGCGGCCCGACCGCCGCTTCGTGCTGGGCGGCAGCGGCTGGGGCGACAAGGCGCTCCCCGCGAACGTGGGCTACGTGGGCCACGTGTACACCCGCGATCACAACGCCTTCAACTGTACGCCGCGCGCGGTCCTCAACGTGAACCGCGAGAGCATGGCGAGGTACGGCTTCTCGCCGCCGACGCGGGTCTTCGAGGCTGCCGGCGCGGGCGGCTGCCTGATCACCGACGCCTGGGAGGGGATCGAGCTCTTCCTGGAACCCGGACGGGAGGTTCTGGTGGCCGCGGACGGCCTTCAGGTCGCCGAGCACCTGGACGCGTCGGGCACCGGAGACGGCCGCGCGATCGGCGAGCGCGCCCGGCGGCGGATTCTGGCCGAGCACACCTACGACCACCGCGCCGCGCAGGTCGAGACCGTCCTCGGCCTGGAGCCGGCGGCCGTGAGAACGGCGGCCTCGTGAGCCAGCCGCTTCGAATCGTGATCCTGGGCCTGTCGATCACGTCTTCGTGGGGCAACGGGCACGCGACCACCTATCGCGCCCTGATACGCGAGCTCGTGGCCCGCGGGCACGACGTGCTCTTCCTCGAGCGGGACACGGCGTGGTATGCCGCCCACCGGGACCTTCCGGTGCCACCCAGCGGCCGCGTCGAGCTGTACTCCGACCCGCCCGACCTTCGGCGCCGGTTCGGTGCGGCGGTCCACGAGGCCGACCTCGTGATCGTGGGCTCGTATGTGCCGGACGGCGTCGCGATCGGGGAATGGGTGACGCGCGTAGCGGGCGGCCTCAGCGCCTTCTACGACATCGACACGCCGGTCACCCTCGCCAAGCTGGCCAGCGGCGACTACGAGTATCTCTCGCCGGAGCTGATCCCGCGGTACGATCTCTATCTCTCCTTCACCGGCGGTCCGACCCTGGAACGGCTGGAACGGGTCTACGGCGCGGTGGAGGCCCGCGCCCTCTACTGCTCGGTGGACCCGACGCTGTATCACCCGGAGCCGGTGTTTCCCCGCCACGACCTAGGGTACATGGGCACCTACAGCCCCGACCGGCAGGCGGGGCTCGAGACCCTGCTGCTCCGCACGGCGACCGAGGCTCCGGACCGCGCGTTCGTGGTGGCGGGCCCGCAGTACCCGAGCTCGATCCAGTGGCCTTCCAACGTGGCGCGGATCGAGCACCTCCCTCCCGACCAGCACCGCCGCTTCTACGCGGGCCAGCGCTTCACGCTGAACCTGACCCGGGCGGCCATGGTGAGCGCGGGGTACTCGCCCAGCGTCCGATTGTTCGAAGCCGCCGCCTGCGGCACACCGATCATCAGCGACTACTGGGCCGGCCTCGACACCGTGCTGACACCCGGTCGGGAGATCCTGGTCGCGACTTCCACCAAAGAGGTGCTGGAGTTCCTCCGTGAGCTGGACGACTCTGAGCGCCAGGCGCTCGGACTGCGGGCGCAGCGCCGGGTGCTGGCGGAGCACACCGCCGCGCACCGGGCCGCGGAGCTCGAAGGCCACGCGCTCAGACTGCTGGCCCGGGAGCCCGCGGCGTGAGCTCTCCGGCCGAGCTGGGGCCCTGGTTCCACAACCTGCACCTGCCGGACGGAAGCCAGACCGCGCCGGACCACTTCCTGGGTGACTTCCCCCGCTACAAATGGGAGGCGCTGGCGCCGTACCTGCCGGCCGATCTCGGCGGATGGACCGCGCTCGACATCGGCTGCAATGCCGGGTACTACAGCTTCGAGCTCGCCCGGCGCGGGGCGCACGTCACCGGGATCGACGTGGACGAGCACTACCTGCGGCAGGCCCGCTGGGCCGCGGTGGAATTCGGATTGAGCGACGCCGTCGAGTTCCGTCGGCTCCCGGTGTACCAGCTGCCCGAGCTGGGGCGCCGGTTCGATCTGGTGCTCTTCATGGGCGTGTTCTATCACCTGCGCTATCCCCTGCTCGGGCTCGATCTGGTTGCGCGCGCGACGCGGCGTCTGGCCGTGTTCCAGACCCTCACCGTTCCGGGCCAGGAGATCGCCGACACCGCCGACCGCCCGATCGAGGCGCGCGACGGGTTCCTGGAGCCGGGCTGGCCCAAGATGGCCTTCGTCGAGCAGCGCTTCGCGGGCGACCCGACCAACTGGTGGGTACCCAATCATGCCGCCGTGCTGGCCTTGCTGCGATCGAGCGGGCTCACGGTGCTGAGCGCGCCCGGACACGAGCTCTACCTCTGCGAGCCCGCGCCGCCCGACGCCCCGACCCGCGCGCCCTACGATTACAGCCCGGAGCTGCTCGCCGCCACGGGACGCGCGAGCGGATAGGCGACGCATGATCGTCTACCGGGAGACCCGGCGAAGCGTCGAGCCGGACTCGCTGCTGGCCGATCTCGAGCGCGGCGTCGCCCGCCTCGGCGCTCGCCCCCCGCACGATGCCATCGTCGGGACCGTCGTAGATCTCGGCATCGCCGAATCGGCGATTCTCGACGCGGTCCATCCCGTGGCCGACGACGATTGCGAGCCGGATCGTCGCTTCGGCGGGGCTGCGCTCTGCGCGGGACACCTCCTGCTCGACAGCTCGCGGGGGCGGTGGGAGCGCCTGGGCATGTGGACCACGGAGCTGCTCACCCGCATCCGCGCGACGCGGGACATCCCGCTGCCCGCTCGCTGTGCCGTCACCGTACCGGAAGGGTTCGCGCACTACGCGGTGTGGCCGGAGGCATACGCGGCCTCGGCCTTGCGCCTGCATCGCGAGCTCCGGCCGGCTCGTGCATGGGTGATCGGCCTCCGGAGCATCGGAGCGCCACTCTCGGCCGCGGTGGCTGCCGCGCTCCGGGCCGAGGGATGCGTCGTGCTGAGGCAGACCCTGCGCCCGCGCGGCCATCCGTTCGACCGGCGCCCGGTGCTCGGTGCTCGTCTCATGAGCCGGCTCCGCGAGGATGCGAGGGACGCATTTTACCTCATCGTGGACGAGGGCCCGGGGTTGAGCGGCTCGTCGTTCGCCGGTGTGGCCGCGGCGCTCTGCGGGCTCGGCGTTCCCGAAGAGCGTGTCGTGATGCTTCCCAGCTGGCTCACCGAAGGCCGCGACCTCAAGTCGGGCCTTGCTCGGCGTCACTGGTCGAGGCACCGGCAGTTCGCTCCCGCGCACCAGAGCCCATGGCCTGCCCCCGCGCCACCGGCCCATCTCGACGGCGACGAACGCCTGATGGACCTTTCGGCCGGGCGGTGGCGGGCAAGACTCCTGGGGGCCGGAACTCCCTGGCCCGCCGTCCACCCGCAGCACGAACGCCGAAAAGCGGCGACCCGGACCCGGTGGTTCGCCTTCGCCGGGCTGGGGAGGTTCGGGGCACGCACGATCGAGCTGCAGGCGGCGCTGGCGGACGCAGGCCTCGCGCCCCGCCCACTCGCACTCGACCAGGGCATGCTGGTTCGCGAGCTGGTGGAAGGGACCCCGCTTCCGGCGACCGACCCCGACGGTCCGACGCTGGAGAAGATCGCCGGCTATCTGTGCCATCGTGCGCGGCACTATCAAGCAGCCTGTGACGATCGAGCCGCACTGGCCGAGATGGCGCTGAGCAATGCGGGAGAGGCCGGGGGTGGCGAGCTCGCGCACGCCGCGGGCGAGCGTTTGCGCTCGAGCGGGTTTCCCGGGGATGCACCCGCGGTCGCGCTGGATGGACGAATGCAGCCGCACGAGTGGCTTCGGACCCGCGCCGGCCTGCTCAAGCTGGATGCCACCGATCATCACGCCGATCACTTCTTCCCAGGCTCCGGTGACATCGCCTGGGACCTGGCCGGAGCCGCCGTCGAGTTCGCCCTCTCGCGCGACGCCCGGGAGGCGTTCACCCGGTTCTACGTGGCGTGCTCCCGGGACCAGGGACTCGACCGACGCCTGCCGGGCTACATCGTCGCGTACCTGGCGTTCCGGCTCGGATACGCGAGTCTGGCGGCGGAGACCCTTGCCGGGACGGATGACGGAGCCCGCTTCACCCGGCTCAGCCGACGATATCTCCGGATGCTGCGGAGGGAGCTTGGAGTGCGGGCCCCTGCGACCACCGGTGTCTGAGCCGCTCGCCGGTTGGGACCTGGTCATCTTCGACGCGGACGACACCCTGCGGTTCACCACCATACCCGGACAGCCGAGCCCTCGCGGTTCCGACGAATGGGCCCTGCTGCCCGGTGTGGCCGAGACGCTCAGCTTGGTTCCGTGGATGAGACCCGGCGGCCCGCGTCTCGGGCTCGCGAGCAACCAGGACCAGATCGGCTACGGATACCTGAGCGAGCGCACCGCCCGCCGTCTGCTGAAAGACCTGGCGCTCGCGGCCACGGGCACGGTTCCGCCGCCGCCCGCGATACAGCTCTGCCCCCACCGCCTGGAGGTCGCGTGCGACTGTCGCAAGCCGGCGCCCGGGATGCTGCGGCGCATCATTGCCTACTACGGCGTTCAGCCCGGCGGGACGCTCTTCGTCGGGAACAGCGAGACCGATCGCGCGGCGGCGGAGTCGGCGGGGGTGCGCTACCGCGACGCCGCTCGCGCCTTCAGGCGTAGCGCCTGACCATGGCCGCGCAGAACTCGGCGAACTCCTCGACCCGGCGAGGCGGACTGGTATGGTGAGGGCGGAGGCCGGCGGACTCCGGAGTGAAGCAAAACGTGAGCGTGAGCTCGAACTCGTCCAGCGCCCGCATCTGGCGATCGAACCACGCCAACGCGCCGGGCCGGAGACTGTCGGCCCAGCTCAGGCCGGTTCGCAGCCGCCGCACCCCGAGTCGGCGAAGCCAGCGCACGGCGTCGTCGAGGCGGGGGTCCTCGAAATGCAGCCACTGGCAGACGCCCAGCTCCGGGGCGTACTTCGCGAACGATGCCAGCGCCGGCTTGGGCGTGCCGTCTTCCCGGATCAACCCCAGATAGAAGTGGCGGTAGTAGGACGAGCCCTCCGCCTCCCGATGACGGGTGGTCGCCGGCCAGGCGCGGGGCAGATCGAAGAGGCTGTACCAGTGGATCCGCGCGGCCCGGCCGACCAGCAGCTCCGCGGTGCGGCGAAGCCCGAAGTCCTGCACCTCGTCCGCGCCGAAAGTCGAGACGCCGACCTCGGTCACCCAGACCGGGAGGTCGGTCACCCGCGCGATCTCCTCGAGCTTGTCCGGCCATTCGCGCAGCTGCCAGTGGTTCCAGTCGAGCGGAAAGCCGTGTACCGCCACCACGTCTACCCAGTCGAGCACGCCATGCGATCGCATGGTGCGGACGAAGGACGGATCGATCGGCGAGATCCCGCCGAGCACCCGGGTGAGCCCGGGGCGCTCGCGGGTGATGGCCTCCGACGCGGCGCGCACCATCCGGGCGAAGATGCTCCAGTCGGGATCCAGCTCGAAATCCCAGTGAGAAAGATTATTGGGCTCGTTCCAGAGCTTGACCGCCTCGATCACGCGACCGCTCCCTCACCCGGCCCGGCCTCCATCTCGGCCGGGCCGCGAAGCAGCTCCATGGCCTGGCGGTAGCCGTGCAGCGTGCCTACGTCCATGTAGGTCGCCCCGGCCCGCACGGCCAGGGCAGACCCGCCTTGCGCCAGATACGTGTTCACCAGCGTGCCGATGTATTCGTCGCGGCGGTCGCGCTCCAGCCAGAGCCGGTGCAGGGCTCGGAGTGTGCTCCCCATCAGACGGAACGCGCCCCAGATCCATTCCGTGCCCGGATCGGGCTGCTTGACCCGAATCTCCCGCACCCGCCCATCGGGGTCGGCGAGCACGGCATCGAAGAGCGCCGGGTGGTCCACCGGGAAGAGGAGAAACGACAGCGGCACATCGGGCAGCTCGCGGAGCGCCTCGGCGGGAAACCAGATGGTATCCGGCAGTCCGACCAGCACCGACTCGTGCTCCGGGATGAACGGCACCCCCCGGAAGATCGCGTCGCACAGGCCCCCTGGCGTGGGCTGGACGGTATAGCAGAGGTCGGCGCCCACCCGTCGTGTTCCGTAGTACTCCAGAATGTCGGACTTGCCGGGCGCGATCACGAAGCAGATCCGGTCGGCGCCGCCGAGCACCATCCGCTCCACCAGATACTCGCTCACCGCCCGTGGCCGCTCGGCACCGCCTTCCACTCGGCTGCCCACCGGGAGGAGCTCCTTGGAGAAGGCCAGCGGCTGGATCCGGGAGCCCGCGCCGGCCGCGGGTACGATGCCCCACATCGGTCAGGCGCCCACGCTCAAGGCGCCCTCGAGCATCTCCACCAGTTGGGCGCCCCGTCGCGCCGACGTGTGCTCGGCCAGCACCCGCTCGCGGGCGGCGCAGCCGATCCGCTCCAATTCCGCGTCGCTCAGCTCCATCGCCTCGAGCACATCTTCCGTGCTCGAGACCGTAAGGAGCTCCTCGCCCGGGGTGAAGAACTCGCTCAGCCCTTCCCACGAGTCCGTCACGACCGGCGTGGCGCACGCGGCAGCCTCGAACAGGCGGCCCGACGGGCAGTAGCCGAAGTCCGCCATCGGCTCCCGGGTCACATTGAGGGTCAGGCGGGAGGACGAGTAGAAGGCGGGATGCTCCGCCGGCGGGAGGTGGCGCACGAAGTGGATGTTCTCGGTCCAGGGAAAGTCCTGCGGGTACTGCGCGCCGCCCATCACGAAACGGGCATCGGGCCGCCGGCACGCGGGCGCGATGAAGCAGGCCAGCACACCCCGCTGACGGTCGGCGGAGTAGGTGCCGAGGTAGGAGAGGTCGGCCCGGAACCGGTCCACCGGCGGCATGCGGTGATGCACCTGCGGATCGACGCTGCCGTACAGCGGGAGCACCCTTCGCGCCCCCAGCCGCTCCCGCAGCGCGGTGAGCGCGGAGCCGCCGGTGTAGCTCAAGACCAGATCGTAGTCCGCCAGGCCACGCACGCCGAGGTAGGGCACCGAGTCTCCGCCGGCGAGCCGAGTCAGCGTGACCGGGGTATCGAGGTCGTAGAACACGCGGGCGACGCCCGTGCTTCCGAGCACCAGCTCACCGGCCGCGACCCCGTCGGGACAGTAGGAGGTGACGATGGCGACGTCGGCGTCCCCCAGCTCCCGGCCGGCGAAATCCGTCACTGCCTCCCAGTCCGGATACAGTATCAGCCGCCCCGCCGGCAGCTCGGGCAGATCGCGCTGCGCCGCGTAATAGGGAAGGTCGCGCTCGAAGAAGACCACGCGGTGACCCAGCGCGGACAGCGCATCCACCAGGCCGCGCCAGAGGGTCGCGTGGCCGTTGCCCCACGAGGAACTGATGGACAATCCAAAGACGACCAGCTTCATCCCGGCTCCCGAGTTCGACGTTCAAGGTGCCTGGGCCCTGGATGGCCGTGGATGAGTCAGGTCACACCCCCGCTGTGCGCTCTGGCCTGAGTCCATGGCGACCGTCTTGTTGATCCGGCACGCCCACTGGGAGGGGGTCGGCCACGTGCTCGCGGGCCGCGTCGAGGGTATCCGACTGAGCCCCCGGGGCACGGTCGAGGCACGGCGTCTGGCCGATGCTCTGGCGACGATCGACCTCGCGGCGGTGTATACCAGCCCCTTGGAGCGGGCTCGAGACACGGCGATCCCACTCGCGGAGGCGCACGGTCTGGAGGTGCGGGAGGAGACGAGGCTCCTCGAGCTGGACTTCGGTCGCTGGACCGGGCAATCGATCGCGGCGCTGGAGACCGATCCGTCCTGGCGCAGATTCAACCTGGAGCGCGGCACAACCCGGATTCCCGAGGGCGAGACGATGGGGGAGGCGGTTGCTCGCGCCCGGGAGGCCCTGCGCGACATCGCGGGAGCGTGGGGGGACGCGCTGGTCGCGGCCGTCAGCCATGGCGACATCATCCGTGGTCTCGTCGCCGACGCGCTGGGCCTTCCGCTCGAGCGGCTGCTGCAGCTCGAGGTCGATCCGGCATCGGTGAGCATCCTGGTGAACGGGCCGCCCGCCGGGCTTTCGCTGCTCAACTGGCGGGCGGACCGACTCGGCGCACTGCCGCTGAAGCCGATCTGATCGTGCAGCCTGCGGCGGCGGAGGTCGGGCCTTAACGCCGGCGATGACTCGCTCCTCCGGCGACCGCCGGCACGGGACCTAACGGGAACGGATGAGCGTCGTGCGCTAAGCGGTTGTACTGCAATTCATTGCACGTCAGCCAGGAGCGAGCCGAACGACCAGCTCCTCTGCGCTCCTCGGATTGTACACGCATCTGGTTGGAGGCATTGAACTTGCTGCCCTGAAGCTCGATGCCCGTCACCTCCGGCCCCTTTCATCTCGCCGTCCGCTCCTTCGAATTCGTCCGCCCGCACCACCGCCGCCTCGGCGCAGTGGTCGTGCTCGCCCTGGGGCTGGCCGGTGCCAGCGCCGCGGACCCGCTCATCCTCAAGTACCTGTTCGACCAGATCGGACGCCCTGGCGGGCTCCGCGATTTCGCTCTCGCGCTGACCGGACTGGTCGTGCTGGAGCTGGCCCGCGCCGCGGTTCAGGGGTGGATGGGCGTCTGGAGCTGGGACGTTCGGCTCGGCGCGGAGTACGCCATTCGCGAGCGCGTGGTCACCCGTCTCAACGCACTGCCGCTGACGTTCCACCAGCAGCACGGCGTGGGCGGGACCATGACCAAGGTCAACCAGGCGATCGCAAGCTGGGTAGCGGCGTTCGGCGACACGGCGTTCAACCTGCTGCCCACCCTGCTCTACCTGGTGCTGTCGGTGGCCGCGATGCTCGAGCTCGAGTGGCGGCTGGCCCTGCTGGTGGTCGCGTTCGCGCCGTTGCCCGCGCTCATCGGCGCGCGCGCCGCGCCGGAACAGATTCAGCGCGAACGGCGCCTGGTGGAGCGGTGGAGCTCCATCTATTCCCGTTTCAACGAGGTCCTCGCCGGCATTCTGACGGTCAAGGGCTTCAACATGGAGGACGCCGAGCGTCGGCGCTTCCTGACCGGCGTGAGGGAGGGGAACGAGGTCGTGCGGCAGGGCGTACGCACCGACAGCGTGAGCGGCGCGCTCCGCGGACTCATGGTGACCCTGGCCCGGATCACCGCGCTCGCGGTCGGCGGGTACCTCGCCTCGCGCGGCGAGATCACCGTCGGAACCCTGGTCGCCTTCCTCGGCTACATCGGCGGGCTCTTCGGCCCGGTCCAGGGGCTCACCAACACCTATCAGTCGGTCCGCAAGGCGACGGTGGCGCTCGAGGTGCTCTACGGTATCCTCGACGCCCCGGATGACGTGGCCGACGCTCCGGGCGCGGCCGACATCGCGCCGGTTCGCGGCGAGGTGCGCTTCAGCGGCGTCACCTTCGGCTACCAGCCTGGCATGGCGATCCTGCGCGGGATCGACCTGCAGGTGCGTCCCGGCGAGACGCTGGCGCTGATCGGGCCAAGCGGAAGCGGGAAGACCACGCTGGCCACGCTGCTGCAGCGGCTGTACCCCGTGACCGAGGGCACCATCGCGGTGGATGGGATGGACATCCGGACGCTGACCCAGCAGTCGCTCCGGCGCCAGATCGGCGTGGTGTTCCAGGATCCGCATCTCTTCAACGACTCGGTCCGCGCCAACATCGCCTATGGCCGGCCCGAGGCGACCCCGGCGGAGGTGGAGGCCGCGGCTCGGGCGGCTCACGCCCACGACTTCATCATGGCCCTGCCCGACGGCTACGATACCGTCGTGCGCGAGCGGGGGAGCCGGCTCTCCGGGGGTGAGCGGCAGCGGATCGCCATCGCGCGGGCGCTGCTCAAGGACCCGCCGATCCTGATTCTGGATGAGGCCACCTCGGCGCTCGACGCGGAGTCGGAGCGGCTCATCCAGCTGGCACTCGGCCGGCTGCTCCGTGGCCGGACCGCGCTCGTGATCGCGCACCGCCTGAGCACGGTGCGGGACGCGGATCGGATCGTGGTGCTCCAGGAGGGGCGAATCGCCGAAATCGGCAGCCACGCCGAGCTGGTGGCGGCGGGCGGGTACTACGCACGGTTGGTGGACAGCCAGCGGGAGGGATTTCTCGGCGAGACCGCCGGCTCCGAAGGGCGGGCGGCCTGAGCGGCTAGGTGCCTTCGAACGACGAGAAGGGCGGGACGTTGGTCATCCAGAAGCCGGCCAGCCCGCCCTGCTGGTCGACTTCGACGTAGAAGTTGTCGGCCCCGCGCACCACTTCGACCTGCCGCCGCGGTCCGATCCGCAGATGGAAGACACTCTCCGCCGAGTTGGTCTCGACCGAGAGCGTGGTATCCACCTCTACCGAGCTCACCGCGCGCGACCCCCCGCCGGGCAGCACCACCCGCCCCTCTGTGAGCTGGGCCGGCACCTGCAGCTCCGACCGGGTGGCCACTTCCGGCCAGACGACCACGTCCAGTCCGCAGATCACGCCGTTGTTGACCTCGAGCACGGCCACCGAGCCCTCGGCGTCGGTGAGCTCGACGGTGCCGGTCAGTCCCCCGCTCTTCCGATTGCCCTTGAACGCGCCGGAGAGGATGTCGGTCTCCGGGTCCCAGCGCCAGCCGATCGTCGGGAGCACGCCGGTGAGCGGCTCGACCCTGGCTTCCATATGCACCGGGGTGGCCTTAGGCGGCACGCGCGGGCTCGAGTTGATGGATGAACCGGAGGATACGATCGAGCGCCCGCTCCAGCTCCGCGTCCGACACGGCGTAGCTGAGGCGGACCCAGCGGTCGTCGCCGAACGCCGCGCCAGGGACCAGCGCCACCCCTTCCTGCTTCATCAGCTGCTCGCAGAAGGACGTTCCGGTGACCGGATCGTCTTCCCGGATGCCATCGACCCGGAAGAAGAAGTAGAACGCGCCGTGCGGCTCGACGAACTCTACCCCCGGTGCCGCGGTCCGGAACCGCTCGACCAGGTAGTCCCGGCGCCGGCGGAAGGCCGCCACCATCCTGGTCACCTCGGCCTCGACCCGCTCGTCGGTGAACGCCGTGGCGGCGGCCCACTGCGCCGGCTGGTTGGCCCCGGTGGTGGTGTGCGACTGGAGCGCCGCCATGGCCTTCGTCAGGTGCGGCGGCGCGAGCGCGGCGCCGATGCGCCAGCCGGTCATCGCGTAGGCCTTGCTCGCGCCGTAGATGATCACCGTCCGCTCGAGCAGCTCGTCCGGCAAATCCAGCAGCGAGGGCGCCGGGCCGGGGCCGTAGTTGATCCGACGATAGATCTCGTCCGAGATGATCCACACCTCGTGCTTCTTGGCCCATTCGGCGATCGCCTTCAGCTCCGCCAGCGTGTAGACCGCTCCGGTCGGGTTGCAGGGCGAGCAGAGGATGAGCCCGCGGGTGGACGTCGTGTGATGCCGGTCGAGGTCCTTGACGCTCACCTTGAGGCCCCACTCGACATCGCCCGGCACCAGGACCGGGTCGGCCCGGCAGAGGTGGACGATCTGAGGGTAGGACACCCAGGCCGGCGCCGGAATCAGCACCCGGTCCTTGGGGCCGAAGAGGGTGAAGCAGGCGTTGAAGATGGACTGCTTCGAGCCGGAGCTCACCACCAGCTGATCGGGATCCACCGGCCGGCCGCCCGACATCCGGCTCATCGCCTGGGCCATGCCCTTGCGAAGCTCCGCGATGCCGACGTTGGGCGGGTAACGGGTGAGGCCCTTCTGGACGGCCTGAATGCCGGCCTGGGCCGCGGGCGCCGGCGTGTCGAAGTCGGGCTCGCCCACGCCGAGGTCGAGGACGTCCTCTCCCGCCGCCTTGCGCCGCTTCGCCTCATTGCTGATGGCGACGGTTTCGGAGGCCTTGAGGTTCTGTACGTTGATGGAGAGTGCGTCGGGCATGAGCGGTCCGGAGCTGAAGGCGTCGAGGATTCGGAGGGAAAGGTTTCGCGACGGAGGAGGGATGTCAACCAGTCTCCACGCTGCTTGTACCCTCCTCCGCCCGCCGCTACCTTGCCGCCAGTCTTTTCATTGCCTGGAGCCGGTCCGTGCCCTTGCCCGAGTCGCTGCATCTCTCATCCAGCGTAGCCGCCGCCGTCGAACGGCTGGGATGGGACGCGGACCAGGCCCTGCTCCGCGAGGCCGCGGCGACCGCGGCCCGGGGGCACAATCTCGTCATGGTGGTGCCGCCCGCCCCGGCCTACGGCGTACCGGCCCTGGCGGGCCTTCTGAGCCGGCTCGGCGGCGGCGCCAGGGCGCTCCTGCTTGCCCCGCCGGCCCAGCTGGCCGAATGGGCGGCCACGGCGCACGAGGTCGGCCGAGGCAGCGGCCTCCGGGTGGAAGCGGCACAAGGCGCCGCCCGGGCTGGCCGCCGGCTCCGGGCCGGCGAGGTGAACCTCCTGATCGCCGCCCCGGCCACCGCGCTCGAGCTCCATCGCCGATCCACCCTCGAGGCCGACCGACTCGCGGCGGTGCTGCTGGCCTGGCCCGAGAGCTGGGAAGAGGGCGAGGCGCTCACCCTGCTCATGGCCGATGTGGGCAAGGATGCCCAGCGGATTCTCCTGGTGGAGTCGCTGGAGCGGGCGGGAGAGTTGATCGAGCGCTACGCCCGTCGGGCGCTGACCGTGGGCGCACCGCCGGCGGAGACGCCCGCCCCGGCCCCGGCAGGTCCGGTGCGCGTTGCGGGGGTGCCCTGGGAGCGACGGGCCGCCGCGCTGGCCGACCTGGTCGAGCTGCTCGATCCCGCCTCGCTGGCGGTCTGGACCGCGGACCGGACTCGCTGGGGCGAGATCGAGCGAGCGGTCGGGGCAGCCGCACCCGGGGTGACCATCACGTCCGGTGACGCGCCGAAGTCCGCCCTGGTGGTGGCCTTCGACCCGCCGACGCCCGAGCGCCTGGCGCAGCTCCTCGCCGCCGGCGACGTGGTCCTGCTCATGCCGCCCGGCACCGAGCGATACCTCCAGCGGGTGGCCTCGCCTCGGCGGCCGCTTCGTCTGCCGGGCCTGGTGGACAGCGTGACCACCGAGGCAGGGACACGTCGCGCGGCGGTAGCACGGGCCATCGAGGCCGGCCGCCCCGAAGCGGCGATCGCGGTGCTGGCTCCGTTGTTCGAGCGCTACGATGCCGGGGCCGTCGCCGCGGCCCTCTACGACCTGTGGACCGCCGCCCCCTCGGCCGCTCCGGCCTCGGCACCGGTGCCGGACGTTCCGGCCACCTCCAAGATCTTCGTGGGCATCGGCAAGAAGGATGGTGCCACGGTCAACGACCTGGTGGCGGTGCTGACGAAAGAGGTGCGGGTCGAGCGGACCCGGATCGGGCGGGTGGAGCTCAAGGATGCGTACGCGCTGGTGGAGATTCCCGCGCAGGAGGCGGAGCGGATCGCGGGAGCCCTCAACGGGACTACGATCCGGCGCAAGCGGGTCACGGCGCGGGTGGATCGTGGGCCGGCGCGACCGACCCGGCCGACCCGGCCGACCCGGCCGACCCGGCGGGGCTAGGTCGAGCTAGCGCTTCCGATTGACCAGGTCGCGGAGTCCGCGTGCCGCCCGGAACGCCGGCACCGTGGCAGCCGTGATGCTGAGCGCCTTCCCGGTCCGCGGGTTCCGCCCTTCGCGCGCGGCCCGCGGGCGGGTTTCGAAGGTGCCGAAGCCGGACACCGTCACCCGTCCCCCCCGACGCAGCTCGGTGGCGATCAGACCACCATCCGAAAAGAACAGCTCGGTGATCTCGTTGGCGCGGGCCTTGGTGACCCCTAGTCGCTTGGCGACGGCATCGACGAGATCCTGCTTGGTCACCGTGACTCCTTGAGGCGGCTGGGGGCCCGAATATCGCCGAGCGTCCGAGAGCGCCGCAAGGTGACTGGAGTTTCCCGCGCGAGGCTCTACATTGACGCACCCCCCTCGCGCACTCCGGAGCACCCATGAACTACGGCACCCACCCCGGCTGGATCGAGGTGATCAGCGGGGTGATGTTCAGCGGCAAGAGCGAAGAGCTCATCCGCCGGGTGCGCCGGGCCATCATCGCTCGCCGACGGGTGCAGGTGTTCAAGTCCCATCTCGATGCCCGGTACGCGGGCCTCTACAGCGTCTCCAGCCACGACGGTACCGAGCTCGACGCCAGTCCCGTGGACTCGGCGGCCGAGATTTTCCGGCTGGTGCGACCGGACGTGCACCTGGTGGCGATCGACGAGGCGCAGTTCCTCGATCCCGAGATCGTTCCTGTCACCGCGGCACTCGCGGCCCGGGGCCAGCGCGTGGTGCTCGCGGGCACCGACACCGACTTCCGGGGCGAGCCGTTCGGCTCCATGGGCGATCTCATGGCGATCGCCGAAGTGGTGGACAAGCTGCAGGCGATCTGCGTGGTGTGCGGCGACCCCGCCTGCCGCAACCAGCGGCTCATCGACGGCAAGCCGGCGCGCTACCACTCGCCCACGATCATGGTGGGCGGCCGGGAGAGCTACGAGGCCCGATGCCGCCACTGCCACAGCGTGCCCCGGAAGGACGAGGATCAGACCCGTCTGCTGTGAGCCGCGCATGCCCGGGTTCCGGATGATCACTCGCGGTGAGGCCGGGCCGGCTCCCGGCCGGCGGGGCTGAGCGCCGTGCTGCACGTGGGCCTCACGGGCAACATCGCCGCGGGCAAGTCGACCGTGGCCGAGCTCTTCCGCGGCTGGGGCGCGACGGTCATCGACGCCGACGAGATCGTGCGCCAGCTGCAGGCGCCGGGCAGCGACGTGCTGGCCGCCATCGCGGCGCGGTTCGGCCCCGCCGTGCTCCGTCCCGACGGCGCGCTCGACCGGCCGGTGCTTCGCGCGCGGGTGCTGGCCGATCCGGCCGAGCTGACCGCGCTCAACGCCGTGATGCACCCGGCAGTGGCCGCGCGCCGGCGCGAGCTGGTGACGGCCGCGCGCCGGCGCGGCGACCGGATCGTGGTGAGCGACATCCCTCTGCTCTTCGAGGCCGACGATCCCGCCGCCTTCGACGCCATCGTGCTGGTGGACGCGCCCGAGCCGGTGCGCCGAGCCCGGCTGGCCGAGCGGAGGCTGCCGGCCGACGAGGCCGAGCGGCTCATGGCCGCGCAGCAACCCTCGGCGGAAAAGCGCGCGCGAAGCGACTACGTCATCGACAACACGGGCGACCTCACCGCCCTCGAGCGCGCCGCCCGCGCGGTCTGGGAGGCGCTCGTCGCGCGCGCTTGACCTCGGCGGCAGCCCCGCCTATCCTCCCACCCGCCACCACGCGACCGGAGTCACCGTGTCGAACGTTCCGGACGATCTGCTGTATACCCCCGAGCACGAATACGTCGCCCGCACCGGCGATCCCGCGGTCGTCCGGATCGGGATCACCGACTACGCCCAGGGCGAGCTGGGCGACGTGGTCTTCGTCAATCTGCCCAAGCGGGGCGATGCGCTGGCGAGCCACCAGGCCTTCGGCACCATCGAGGCGGTCAAGGCCGTCAGCGAGCTGTACAGCCCCGCCGCCGGCACCGTCGCGGAGATCAACCCGGCGCTGGATGCCGATCCGGCGGTGGTCAACCGGGACCCGTACGGCGAGGGGTGGATGATCGCCCTCCGCCTCTCGGACCCGGCCGCCCTGGACGGGCTGCTCTCGCCCGCGGCCTATCGCTCCCATATCGGGGAGTAGCTCGAGTCCCGGAGTCGTCGTGCAGCGGTGTGTCGAGCAGGCCAAGCTTCCGCAGATCATCAGATGCCCCGAGGGCGTGTCCTCGGGGCATTTTCACGTGCGCCCTCTTCCGCAGCCAAGGTGTCGGGTCCCATGACCACCGTCCGCCAATCGCCGACCACGTCGGCCGATCTCGACGTTCTCTACCCGTCCCACTTCGCCTATCGCCACATCGGGCCTCGCCGGGAGGACGTGGCGGAGATGGTCGAGACGCTGGGGTATTCCTCGCTCGAGGGCTTCATCGATGCCGTGGTGCCGCCCGAGATCCGGCTGCGGCGCCCACTGGCCCTGCCGCCTGGCCGGAGCGAGCGCGAGGTGCTGCAGGCGCTGCGCGGCCTCGCCGGCATGAACCGGGTGTTCCGCTCCTACATCGGCATGGGCTATGCCGGCTGTTTCACCCCACAGGTGGTCCAGCGCAACGTGCTGGAGAACCCGGGGTGGTACACCGCGTACACGCCCTATCAGGCCGAGATCGCGCAGGGACGCCTGGAGGCGCTGCTCAACTTCCAGACCGTGGTGTCGGACCTCACCGGCCTGGAGATCGCCAACGCCTCGCTGCTGGACGAGGCCACCGCCGCCGCGGAGGCGATGCACCTGACCCTGGCGATTCACCCGTCGGTGGCCGACCCGGTCTTCCTGGTGGACGAGTATTGCCACCCGCAGACCATCGCGGTGGTGCAGACCCGGGCCGAGGCACGCGGCGTCCGGGTCGTCGTGGCGGAGCCGGAGACGTTCAGCTTCGAGCCCGGCGTGATCGGCGCGCTGGTGCAGTATCCCGCCACCGACGGCGACATCCGGGACTTCCGCTCGCTCTGCGAGCGGGCCCACGCCGCCGGCGCCCTGGTGACCGCGGCCACCGACCTGCTCGCGCTTACCGTGCTGACGCCGCCGGGCGAGTGGGGCGCCGACATCGCGGTCGGCAACAGCCAGCGCTTCGGCGTACCGATGGGCTACGGCGGGCCGCACGCCGCCTTCTTCGCCACCCGCGACCAGCACAAGCGCTTCATGCCGGGCCGGATCATCGGGGTGAGCCGGGATCGGGACGGGCGTCCGGCCCTCCGCATGGCGCTGCAGACCCGGGAGCAGCACATCCGGCGCGACAAGGCGACCAGCAACGTCTGCACCGCCCAGGTGCTGCTCGCGGTGATGGCGAGCATGTACGCGGTCTATCACGGCCCCGGCGGGCTCCGGCGCATCGCCGAGCGGGTGCACACCCGCGCGGTGCTGCTGGCCAACGCGCTCCGGCGGCTGCGCTACCGGATCGTGCACGAGCATTTCTTCGACACGCTGTGCATCGAGGTGCCGGAGTGGGCTCTGCCCCGCCTGCTCGACGCCGCGCGGGCCCGCCAGATCAACCTCCGCCCCCTGCCGCCGACCCGGCTCTGTATCGCGCTGGATGAGACGGTCACCCTGGGCGACCTGGCCGACGTCATCGCGGTCTTCTCGCTCAACGAGGCGCTGCCCTTCATGCTGGAGGACATCGGGCAGAAGAGCGAGCGCTCCATCCCCGAGCCGCTGCAGCGGAAGAGCGGCTACCTGACGCACCCGGTCTTCCATCTGCACCACTCGGAGACCGAGATGCTGCGCTACATCAAGCGGCTCGAGGCCCGGGACCTGTCGCTCACCGAGGCGATGATCCCGCTCGGCTCCTGTACCATGAAGCTCAACGCCACCACCGAGATGATGCCGGTCAGCTGGCGCGAGCTCAATCGGCTCCATCCCTTCGCGCCGCGCGACCAGGCCGCGGGATACCAGCTGCTCTTCAGCCAGCTGGAGTACCAGCTGGCCGAGATCACCGGCTTCAGCGCGGTGTCGCTCCAGCCCAACGCCGGGTCCCAGGGCGAGTACGCCGGCCTGCTGGTGATCCGGGCCTACCACCGGTCTCGCGGCGACCACCACCGGACCACCTGCCTTATTCCCCAGTCGGCCCACGGCACCAACCCGGCCAGCGCGGTGATGGCCGGCATGAAGGTGGTGGCGGTCCGGAGCGACGAGCGGGGCAACATCGACGTAGAGGACCTGCGGGCCAAGGCCGCGCAGCACCGCGACACCCTCGCGGCGCTGATGGTGACTTACCCCAGCACCCATGGCGTGTTCGAGGGGTCGATCCGGGAGATCTGCGCCATCGTGCACGAGCACGGCGGACAGGTCTACATGGATGGCGCCAACATGAACGCGCAGGTGGGGCTCTGCCGTCCGGGCGACATCGGCGCCGACGTGTGCCACCTCAACCTGCACAAGACCTTCTGCATTCCCCACGGCGGCGGCGGTCCGGGGATGGGACCGATCGGCGTCGTCAAGCACCTCGCGCCGTTCCTGCCGGGGCACCCGCTGATCAACCTGGAGCATGCCCAGGCCTGCGGTACCGTATCGGCGGCCGCGTGGGGCAGCGCGGCCATCCTGCCTATCAGCTGGGCCTACATCGCGCTCATGGGCTACGACGGACTCACCGAGGCGACCAAGATCGCGATCCTGAACGCGAACTACATCGCCCGTCGCCTCGCCGGACACTACGAGGTGCTCTACAGCGGGCCGGGCGGGTTGGTGGCGCACGAATGTATCATCGACACCCGGCCCTTCAAGGCCACCGCGGGCGTCGACGTGGAGGACATCGCCAAGCGGATCATCGACTACGGGTTCCATCCGCCGACGGTCTCGTTCCCGGTTCCCGGCACGCTCATGATCGAGCCGACCGAGAGCGAGTCGAAGGAGGAGCTGGACCGCTTCTGCGACGCGATGATCGCTATCCGGCAGGAGATCCGGGAGATCGAGGAAGGCCGGGCCGACCGGGAGAACAACCTCCTCACCAACGCGCCCCACACGCTGCAGCAGGTGATCGCGGACGGGTGGGACCGGCCCTACCCGCGGGAGCGGGCGGCCTACCCCAGCCGGGCGGTGCGGGAGCACAAGGTGTGGCCCACGGTCGGACGGATCGACAGCGCCTTCGGCGACCGGAACCTGGTCTGCGTCTGTCCGCCGATGGAGGCGTATGCCGAGTAGCTGGCACCTCTGGCTCGACCTCGAGGGCCGGCCCGGGTTCCGCAACATGGCCGTCGACCAGGCGCTGCTGGTCCGCGCGGCGGAACGGGGCGAGCGGTGGCTCAGGTTGTACCGCTGGTCACCCTCCTGCCTCAGCTTCGGCCGGCACGAGCCGGCCGCTCGGCGCTACGACCGGGCACGGGCCGAGGCGCTCAGGCTCGACACCGTTCGACGCCCGACCGGCGGCCGCGCCGTCTGGCACGCAGACGAGCTCACCTACGCGGTGACGCTGCCGGCCGACGGACTGGGCGGTGTGCGCGAGGTCTGCGCCGAGATCCACGCCATGCTGCACGACGCCCTGTGCCGCGTGGGTGTCCGGACCGAAGCCGCCGGGTCGGCGCCCGCACTCGGGCCGGGCGCCGGCCCATGCTTCGCCGCGCCCGCCGGAGGCGAGCTGATGCTCGGCGGCCGCAAGGTGGTAGGGAGTGCTCAGCTGCGGGAGCGGGGCGCGCTGCTGCAGCACGGGACGATCCTGCTGAGCGGGGATCAGCGCACCGTGGCCGAGGTGATGCGTGGCGCGGTGCCCGCCGACAAGGCCGGGGGGCTGATGCTCGCGCTGGGTCACCGCCCTGATCCCGCCATGGTGGCGGAGGCGGTCGCCGCGGCGGCGGCGGCGCGCTGGCCCGGACGTTGGACCACCGCCGTGGGAGACGACGGCCCAGCCGGCGAGGCGTCCGTGTTCGAGCCGCGCTTCCGCTCGCCCGCCTGGACCTGGGGACACTGAGACCGACCTCTCGCCTCCCCCCGTCTCCTGCAGGTCGCTACATTCCGTTCCATCCCCACCGCATCGTCAGCCCCGGAGCCTCGGTGACTCGTTCGGCGCCACCGTACCCGACACTCCTGCTGCTCGCGCTCTTGGCGACCGCACCGGCGGCGGCGCAGCGCGCGCCGACCAGCATCGTGATCGTCACCGGTGGCGAGCCCACCATGCCGATCCCGACGCTCATGGAGGGGCCGCAGTCCAACGTGGCCAACTTCGAGGTGGCCGATCATCTCTTTCTCCGGCTGGCCAACCTGGGGCCGGGTTTGATCACGGCCGGAGATCGCGGCTTCGTTCCCATGCTGGCCCGAAGCTGGAGCCGGCGCGACTCGGTGACGCTGGTCTTCGAGCTCGACCCGCGCGCGCGCTGGCACGATGGAGCCCCGGTCACGTCCCGCGATGTAGTGTTCGCGTTCGCCCGGGCGCGCGATGCGGCGATCGCCCCCAAGCTCGCCACCTTGACCCAGAACATCACGGCCGTGGAGGCCGACGGCGACCATCGGGTCATCGTCCGCTTCCGCCGTCCCTACGCCGAGCAGCTCTACGATGCCACCTGGCACGTGGCGCCGCTCCCGTCGCATCTTCTGGCCCGGCTTTCACCGGAGGCGCTCGCCCGCTCGGCCTTCGTCGAGCACCCCATCGGCGACGGGCCCTACCGATGGGTGCGCCGGGTGCCGGGAGAGTTCATCGAGCTGGCCGCCGACACGACGTTCTTCCTCGGCCGCCCCGGCATCGACCGCGTGATCATCCGCTCCGCGGCCGACGCCGACGCCCGGCTCAACCTGCTCCTCTCGGGGCAGGCCGATGCCATGGACAACGTGCCGCCCCCGACCTCCAACCTGCAGCGCGTCGGCGCCGATCCGGACATCCGTCTGGTGCCGGTTCCCTCCTCGACGCTCGGGTTCCTCCTCTTCAATCAGCGCGCCCGCCGCGACAGCACCCGGCCGCATCCCATCCTGGCCGACGCCGACGTGCGCCGGGCGCTGGTGCTGGCGCTCGATCGCCAGGTCCTGGTGCGCGCGGTGATGGGCGAGTACGGCGAAGTGCCGTTCGGGCCGGCGTCGCCGCTGCTGTGGATCCGGCACGGCGCGGGGACGCCTCTGAGACAGGACCGGGAGGCCGCCAGGCGGCTGCTGGCCGCGCGCGGCTGGGCCGACCACGATCGCGACGGCGTCCTCGATCGGAACGGCGTGCCGCTCGCGCTTGCGCTCAACTACCCGGGGACGAGCGCGGTCCGGCGAACCATGGCGCAGCTGATTCAGGAGCAGTATCGCCAGGTCGGCGTCCGGGTGGACCTGGCTCAGTTCGAGTTTCCCGTATACCTGGAGCGGCGTGACGCCGGAGATTTCGACATCGACTTCTCCTCCAGCGTGCAGGATCCTTCGCCATCGGGGCTCACCCAGAGCTGGACCTGCGCCGGCGGCACCAACCGCGCGCACTACTGCGACCCCGCCGTGGACTCCCTGATCACCCGGGCGATCGACAGCCAGGGGGACACCGGGCCCCTCTGGAAACGCGTCCTCCAGAGGATCGAGCAGGACGCGCCCGCGGCGTTCATCTTCGCCCCCACCTACGTCTACGCGGTGAACCGACGTTACCGGGACGTGACGATCCGGCCCGAATCCTCATGGATCGGGCTCTGGCGCTGGTCGGTCGGACCCGCTTCAGGCCGCCAGACGGCCGGGTACTGACGTGGGGCTCTGGCTGGCGCGCCGAGCCACGCAGGCCTGCATCACCTTCGTGCTCGCCCTCACCCTGCTCTTCGTGCTGATGCGCCTCGCCCCCGGCGATCCGGTGCAGCGGCTCGAGGGCGAGCGCCCCATGAGTCCCCAGGAGATCGCCCGCCTTCGCCAGCGCTTCGGCGTGGACCAGCCGATCGGACGGCAGTATCGCCTTTTCCTGGGGGGCGTCGCCCGGGGCGACCTGGGCACCTCCATCGAATACAACCGGCCGGTCACGGCGCTGCTCCGCGAGCGTCTCCCGGCCACGATCCTGCTGGGCGGCGCCGTCATCCTGGTGAACTTCACGCTCGGCGTCTGGCTGGGCGTGCGCCAGGCGCGGCGTCGTGGCAGCGGCGAAGACCGGCTGCTCACCGGGTTGTCGCTCGCCGGGCACGCGATGCCCTCGTTCTGGCTGGCCCTGATCCTCGCCTGGCTGGTCGGCGTCCGCCTGCGGTGGCTGCCCTCGGCCGGGCTGTCCGACCCGCTCCTCGGTGCGGAGGCCCCGCTCTCGGTCCGCGCGGCGGACGTGCTCGCGCACCTGGTGCTCCCGGCCCTGACGCTGATCCTGGTGACGCTGGCCGGGACGATGCGATTCCAGCGGGGGGCCATGCTGGAGGTGCTCCGCCTTCCTTATATAGCGACGGCCCGCGCCAAGGGTGTCCCGGAAGGACGGGTCACCTGGCGGCACGCCTGGCGCAACGCCCTGTTCCCGATGGTGACCCTGCTGGGTCTGTGGCTGCCGCTCCTGGTCACCGGATCGGTGTTCGTGGAGGCGGTCTTCGCCTGGCCCGGGCTGGGTTCCCTCGCGGCGAGCGCCGCGGGCAACCGCGACTATCCCCTCCTCATGGGCGTGTCCATTCTGGCCGGCGGTCTCCTGGTCGGATCCAGCCTGCTCGTCGATCTCACCTACGCGGCGCTCGACCCCCGGGTGCGCCTGTCGTGAGCCCGCTCGGGGCGGCGCTCCGGGCGGCCGCGCGCGACCCGCGGGCTCGCGTCGGACTCGGGTTCCTCGCCCTGCTCGTCCTCCTCGCCATCGTCGCGCCGCTGCTGCTGCCCGATCCTGCCGCGCAGCCCGATCCGCTGGGCTCGAGCAACCTGGCCCCGAGCCTGCTCCATCCCTTCGGCACCGACCCGCTCAGTCGTGATCTGCTCTCGCGCGTGGTGACGGGCGCGCGGGTGTCGCTCGCGGTGGCGCTCCTGGCCGTGGCGCTCTCGGTCACGCTCGGCGCACTGGTCGGCATCGCCGCCGGCTACTTCGGCGGCGCGGTCGACACGGCGCTCATGCGCCTAGTCGACGGCGCGCTGGCGGTCCCGAGGCTCTTTCTGCTGCTCCTCGTGCTGGCGGTCTGGGAGCGGGTGCCGATCGCCATGCTGGTGGTGTTCATCGGCGGGACGGGATGGTTCGGCACCAGCCGACTGGTCCGCGCCGAAGTGCTGCGGATCCGGGAGGAGAACTTCATTCGCGCCGCGGAAGCGCTGGGAGCGCCGCGACGGCGAGTTATCTTCCGGCACCTGCTTCCCAACGCGCTCGGTCCGCTGCTGGTCGCCGCCACGCTGGGCGTGGGCGACGTGATTCTGGTCGAGGCCGGACTCTCATTTCTCGGCCTCGGCGTGCAGCCACCCACCCCGTCCTGGGGCGGCATGATCCTCGACTCCAAATCCGTGCTGGTGACGGCGCCGTGGAACGCGATCTTCCCCGGTCTCGCCATCCTGGGCACCGTGCTCTCGGCCAATCTCGTGGGTGACGCCCTGCGGGACGCCGTGGACCCCGGAAGCGCATGACGCGCGTCCTCGAGGTGCGGGACCTCAGAATCTCGTTCCCCGCGCGTGCCGGCGGGCGAGTGTATCCGGTGGACGGCGTCAGCTTCGGGCTGGAGCGGGGCGAGACGCTCGCGCTGGTCGGAGAATCGGGCTCGGGCAAGAGTCTCACCAGCCTCGCGCTGCTCAAGTTGGTGCCGGCGCCGGGCCGCATCGAAAGCGGCAGCTCGATCCGGCTGGGCGACACCGAAGTCCTGGGCCTCGAGGGCGAGGCGCTGCGGCGGATCCGGGGCAAGCGGATCGGCATGATCTTCCAGGATCCGATGACCAGTTTGAACCCCGTGTTCACCGTCGGCGACCAGATCAGCGAAGGCGTGCGCGCGCACCTGCCGGTCTCCAAGCGTGAGGCGAGGGACCGGGCGCTGCACCTGCTGCAGGAGGTCGGCATTCCCGATCCGGTGGCGCGCATGGACGCCTACCCCCACCAGTTGAGCGGAGGCATGCGCCAGCGGGTGATGATCGCCATCGCGCTCTCGGCCGAGCCGGAGATCCTCGTGGCCGACGAGCCGACCACGGCCCTGGACGTGACGGTGCAGGCGCAGATCCTCGAGGTGCTCGATCGGCTGCGCGCGAGCCATGGAATGGCGGTGCTGCTCATCACCCACGACCTCGGGATCGTCGCGGGTCGCGCGGATCGGGTGGCGGTGATGTACGCGGGTCAGATCGTGGAGGAAGCGCCGACCGCCTCGCTCTTCGCCCGGCCGTCGCATCCCTATACCCAGGGACTCTTCGCCTCCGTGCCTCGGCTCCGTGGCCCCGTGGCGCGGCTCACGCCCATTCGCGGCAGCGTGCCGCCGCCCTCGGCCTGGCCCAGCGGCTGCCGGTTCCGGCCGCGCTGCCCCAAGGCCTTCGACCGGAGCGAGACCATGCCACCGCTCCTGCCGCTCGAGCCCGATCACCGGATGCGATGCTGGCTGGCGGAGACCGAGCGGCCATGACCCTGCTCCATGTGCGCGATCTGGTGAAGCACTACCAGTCCGGCGGCCTTTTCCGTCGGTCGGGTCCGCCGGTCCGCGCCGTGGACGGCGTGTCGTTCGACCTCGCGCCGGGCGAGACCCTGGCGCTGGTGGGCGAGTCCGGGTGCGGCAAGTCGTCGGTCGGGCGGACCATCCTGCGGCTGCAGGAGCCGACGTCCGGCAGCGCGGTGTTCGAGGGGAAGGAGTTGTTCGCCCTGGAGCGCGCCGAGCTGCGGCGCACCCGCCGGCGCATGCAGATCATCTTCCAGGATCCCTACAGCTCGCTCAATCCGCGGATGACCGTCGGGAGCGCGGTCGCCGAGGGCATCGAGATCCACCATCTGGCGCGCGGCGCCGAGGTCGGCCGGCGGGTGGCGGCGTTGCTGGAGGAGGTCGGCCTCGACCCGGCCTACGCGGGGCGCTACCCGCACGAGTTCTCCGGGGGCCAGCGCCAGCGCATCGGGATCGCCCGCGCGCTCGCGGTAGAGCCCGCATTCATCGTCTGCGACGAGCCGGTCTCCGCCCTGGACGTCTCGGTGCAGGCGCAGGTGCTCAACCTGCTGGCCGATCTGCAGCGCGATCGGGGGCTGTCTTATCTCTTCATCGCCCACGACCTGGCGGTGGTTCGCCAGCTGGCGCACCGGATCGCCGTCATGTACCTCGGGCGCATCGTCGAGGAAGGCGCCGCCGACGCCGTGCTGCGCCGCCCTCGCCATCCCTACACCGTCGCGCTGCTCTCCGCGGTGCCCGAGCCCGACCCGGGCCGGCGGCGTACCCGCATCGTCCTCACGGGCGACGTGCCCAGCCCCAGCGCGCCCCCGCCCGGCTGCCCCTTCCACCCCCGCTGCTGGCATCCCCGCCGCGACGAGCGCTGCAGCCGAGAGCGGCCGCTGCTTCGCGCCGTGGGCGGCACCAGCGCCGCCTGCCACTACGCCGAGGATACACCGCTTCCCGACGGGGTCGGCGAGGGTGAAGCGACGAGCACCGCCTCCGTCCCGTGAGACGGGTCACCGCTGCCCATCTAGGAGTGGGCCATCTTGCCCATGGACCTCAGCAGCGGAGGACAGGATGAAGGACGGAAAGGATCTCGCCACGGAAGGGGCGGCGGACGAGCTCGAAGGCACCGCTGACGTGATCAAGGGACGGGTACGGAACGCGGTCGGCGGAGCGACCGGCAAGACGAGCGAGCAGCTCAAGGGCAAAGCGGAGGAGCTTGGCGGCAAGGCCAAGCAGGCCGTCGGCAGGATGAAGCAGAAGAGCGATCCGGAGCCGGGCGTCGACGGCGAGTAGCCTCTCGGTCATCGACTCGTAACAATTGAATGACCTGCGGCACAGCGAGGAGCGCTTGTGCCGCAGGTCATTTAATGGTCTGTAGCAGACACAATAGAAGCGGCGGCGTTCTCCGTCTAGGCCCGGGCTGCCCGCCAGAACATATTCTCGGGCCCACTACGCTCCCTTTCGCCATCGAGGCCACGTGACCAGGCAACTGATCTCCAGCGGCACCACCTGGGAGCCGATCGTCGGCTACTCGCGCGCCGTCCGCGTCGGCAGTCAGATCTTCGTCTCGGGTACCACCGCGACCGGCTCGGACGGCCGTCTGGTCGGCGGCGACGATGCCTACGCCCAGACCCGCCAGACGCTGCGCAACATCGAGCAGGCGCTCACCCAAGCCGGCGCGTCCCTGGCCGACGTGGTGCGGACCCGGATGTTCGTCACCGATATCGGCCGCTGGGAAGAGATCGGGCGGGCGCACGGCGAGGTGTTCGGCGCGATTCGTCCCGCCACCTCGATGGTCGAGGTGCGACGGCTGATCGCCCCGGAGATGCTGGTCGAGATCGAAGCGGACGCGGTCATCGACTGACCGCGCCGGTGTCAGGCGCTGGCGCGGATGGACAGGTCCTTGGGGCCCTTGCGCCCGTGCATGTCGGGGAACGCATCCCGTACCTCGTTGATCTCCTTCTCCGAGCGGAGGAACGCCTCCACGCAGGCGGGATCGAAGTGGGACCCGGCGTGCTGCTGCAGGTACGCCACCGCGAGCCCGAGGGGCCACTCGGTCTTGTAGGGCCGCTCCGAGGTGAGCGCGTCGAAGCTGTCGGCCACCGCCACGATCCGCCCCGCGAGCGGAATCGCCGTTCCTGCCCGTCCATCCGGATACCCCGACCCGTCCAGCCGCTCGTGGTGGGTCAGCGCCACCTCGGCGGCGAGCTGCAGCACCGTCGACGCGCTGCCGGCCAGGATGCGGTGCCCGATGACCGTGTGCTGTTTCATGATCCCGAACTCGATATCGTCCAGCGCGCTCGGCTTGAGCAGGATGTAATCCGGCACGCCGATCTTGCCCACGTCGTGCATCGGCGCGGCCCGGAAGACCGCGTCCTGCTCGCCGTCGCTGAGGCCGAGGTTCCGGGCCATGATGCGGGCGTACCAGGCCACGCGCACGATGTGGGCGCCGGTCTCCCAGTCGCGGTACTCCGTGGCGCGCGCCAGCCGGACGATCGCCTCGTGCTCCCGGGTCGTGATCTCCGCCGTCGCCTTGCGGACCTCCTCCTCCAGCGATGCCGCGTACCGGGCCAGGCTCTGGGTGCTCCGGCGAAGCGCCAGCATGTTGCGAATCCGCGCCCCGACCTCGACCGGATCGAGCGGCTTGGAGAGATAGTCGTTGGCGCCGAGCAGCACCGCTTCCCGCCGCACGTCCCGATCCTGCACCGTGGTGATCATCAGCAGCGGCACGTCCGAGTAGCGCGGGTCGGCCCGGAGCGCGCGGATCAGGTCGGTCCCGGTGAGGCCCGGCATCTGCTGGTCGGTGATCACCAGATCCGCCGGGTGGAGCTTGCACCAGGCCATGGCCTCCTGCGGATCCCGGAAGGTGATCACATCGGTGCCTTCCATCCCGGTCACGAGGGCGGAAAGCAGGCTCAGCGCGACCGGATCGTCGTCCACCAGCAGGACGGTCGAGGTGGGGGGGAGGGGGGAGACGGCCATCGGGTCCTCGGTTCTCAGACGGTAGCGGTGAATGTCCTGACCTGCTGATACGATTGCTCCAGATGCCGGTACAACTCCTCGATCGCGTCCCACTCGCCCGAGCGGGACCGGTCTTCCAGCCGGCCGACCACGTCGGCCATGCCCGCCGCGCCGATGCTTCCGCAGGAGCCGCGCAGGGTGTGTGCCACCCGCGCCACGGCGCCCGCATCCCGCCGCTCGATCGCGCCGCCCACGTCGGCCACCAGCGGCGCGGTGGCCTGGTGGAACAGCTCCAGATAGCTCCGGATCGTCGCGGGCTCGTGGCCCACGATGGATTTCAGGTGCGACAGATCGAGCGCGTCGCCGGTCGCCGGCAGCGCATCCTCCGGCCCGGGTTCGGCCGCGGTGGCTCCGAGCCAGTGGTCGAGCACTTCCTGCAGCCGACGGCGGTCGATGGGTTTGGTGACGTAGTCGTCCATCCCCGCGGCAAGGCAGCGGTCCCGCTCGCCCTGCATCGCGCTCGCGGTCATGGCGACGATGGGAATCCGCGGCCCGCCGTTCTGCTGCCGCCGGATCTCGCTCGCGGCCGCGTAGCCGTCCAGCTCCGGCATCTGGCAATCCATCAGCACGAGGTCGTAGCCGCCGTGGGAGACCGCGCTCACCGCCTCGCGTCCGTCGGCCACCACCTCCACCCGATAGCCGAACTTCTCCAGCACCGCCACGGCGAGCTTCTGGTTCACTTCGTTGTCCTCGGCCAGGAGGATCCGGGCCCGGCGCGCCGAGCGGGACTCCGCCAGGGTATGCCGGGTGATGAGCGGATGGGCCCCGCCCTCCTCCGGCACGCCGAGCAGGGTGACCAGACAGTCGTGCAGGGGTGACTGCCGCACCGGCTTGCTCAGAAACGCGTCGAATCCGGCGGTGCTCGCCTCCGTGGCCTCGCCTCGGACTCCACTGCCCGAGAGCAGCACCAGCCGAGTGCCCGCGATGCCGGGCTCGCTCCGGATGCGGCGGGCGAGGCCCAGGGCGTCCACCCTCGGACTCTGCCGGTCCACCAGTGCCACGGCACGGGGGCGGCCCTCGGAGGCCCAGTGCCGCAGAATCGCGAGTCCCTCGTCGGCGCTGCCGGTACTCGCCACCGCGACATGCCAGCGCTCGAGCGTGGCCTGCAACGCGGCACGGGCGGAGGCATGGCCCTCCAGCAGGAGCACGGGCAAACCGGCCAACGCCGCCGGAGGCAGCGGCGCGTCCGCCACCGCCGCCGTGCTCCGAACGAAGCGGACGGTGAACCAGAACGTGCTGCCGAGCCCCGGGCGACTCTCGACCCCGATCTGCCCGCCCATGAGCCCGACCAGCTGGCGGCAGATCGCGAGGCCCAGTCCCGTGCCGCCGAACCGCCGCGTGGTCGAGCTGTCGGCCTGGCTGAAGGCCTGGAACAGCACCCGCTGCGTCTCCGGCGCGATGCCGATGCCGCTGTCGACCACTTCGAACCGCACCATCACGTGGGTCGCGTCCTCGCTCGCCAGCTGGGCCCGCAGCACCACCTCGCCCTGCTGGGTGAACTTGATCGCGTTGCCCGCGAGGTTGAGCAGCACCTGCCGCAGGCGGCCCGGATCTCCCCGTACCGTCGAGGGTACCCCGGGCCGCACCAGGGTGGCCCACTCGAGGCCCTTGCTGCTGGCACGCTCGCCGAGCAGCCCGGTCACGTCGTCGAGCGTGGTGCGCAGGTCGAAGTCGATCGCCTCCAGCTCCAGCCGCCCCGCTTCCACCTTCGAGAAATCGAGGATGTCGTTCAGGATCTGCAGCAGCGCCCCTGCCGAGCGGCGGGCCGTCTCCGCCCGGTCCCGCTGCTCCGCGTTGAGCTCGGTGTCGAGCAACAGCTCCAGCATACCGATGATGCCGGTCATCGGAGTACGGATCTCGTGGCTCATGTTCGCCAGGAACTCGCTCTTGAGCCGGGCCGAGCGGACGGCCGCATCTCGCGCCCGGGCCAGCTCGGCGGAGGCGAGCCGCTGGTCGGTCACGTCGGAGCAGATCCCGGCGTACCCGGACAGGGAACCGTCGCCGCTGCGGCGTGGGGCCGCGGTCTCGTGCACCCAGCGGTACTCGCCGTCGGCCCGCCGCAGGCGATAGTCCACCGTGTACGGCCGACCCACCGAGGTCGCGCCCTGGCGGACCTCGCGGAAGCGGAACTGATCTTCCGGGTGGATGTGCGTCTCGCGGCCGGCCGCCATCTCCTCTTCCAGCGCGGCGCCACGGAAGGCGAGGAAGCCGCCGTTGAGATACTCGATGCGTCGGTCCGGGTCTTCCATCCACATCATCACGGGCGCCGCGTCGGCCAGGGTGCGGAACCGCGACTCGCTCTCCCGGATCGCCGCATCCGCCCGCTCGCGGGTCTCGACCTCGGCCCGCGCGAGGCGGACCACGACCAGGGAGATCACGATGACCGCGGTGACGATCCCCATCAGCGCGATGACCGCGAGTCGAAGCTGCGCCAGGGTCTTTTGCCAGTCGGCGGCGTCGTAGTCCACGCCGAGGACCGCCTCGACTCGGCCCGTGGCGTCGCGGAGCGGCAGGTACGCGGTGACCCAGGTGCCCACCCCGTCGCTCCTGGGCGCTTCGTCGAACGACGCGCGCCCGGCGAAGGCCCCGCGCAGCTCGGTGCTGATATCGCCGTCGTACTCCCGGCCCAGCGGCACGTTGCGTCGCGCACCGGGGGCACGCTCGGCTCCGCCCCGGTCCGACTCGGCGTCCACCAGGTGGACGATGCGGCCGTTCGGAAGCAGTCGCAGCGTGTACATCCCGTGAATCGAGGGATTCGCGGCGACCCAGGATCGCTGGAGGCCGAGCAGCGCGCGATAGAGCGAATCGGTGGCGGTCGCGTCGAACCGGAGTCCGGCGTGCCCGCCGCGCTCGAGCGCCGCGGCGTAGGTCGGCGCCGCGCCCTCGAGCATGCCGCGCAGGCGGGTCCGTCCCGCCTCCGCCGCCCACTCCGCCAGGACGGCGCCCGCAATGAGGCAGACCACCAGCAGCCGCCACGCCGCCCACGGCACCGCGATCCCTCGAGCTCGCCGCAGATACAGCTGTGCCCCGAGCAGGCCACCCACCGCGAGGGTGGCCAGCAGGCACCAGTCGAGGCGGTAGCCGAGCCAGAGGTCCAGCACTCGATTGTCCTCCGAGGGGATGACGCCTGAAACGGCATAGGGATGTGCAACCGGGGTGCCATGAAAACCCGGCATTCAAACCCTTATGCCGCCGGGCTTTGGCCTCGGGGATGCGCAAAATGCCTAGCACTACCCGCTCACATCGCCAGCCTCCCCGCGTTTCCCCGGACGCGCCGGTCCCATTGGGCTTGCTCGCCGGGCAGGGGGCGATGCAGCTTTGTCGCCCATGCCGGGCCACCCCGTCGTCCAGGTCGCTGCGTTCACCCGCCCCCGTTCGGGTCGACGCCGTTCGACATTCCGGCGAAGTCGGCGACGAGTCCGCCGACCGCGTGCTTTACGGCCTGATGGCTCCACGGTGAGGGTGTTTAGGGGGCAGTTGCTCTGATGGAGCCGCTCGACGCCTTCGGCACGCTCGACCTGCGGGTGGGACGAATCCTCCGCGCCGAGCCCAACGAGCGAGCCCGGAAACCGGCTTACAAGCTCTGGATCGATTTCGGTCCGCTGGGAGCGAAGACGTCGAGCGCGCAGCTCCGCGCGCTGTACCGCCCCGAGGAGCTGGTAGGACGGCTGGTGGTGGCGGCGGTAAACCTGGGCACCCGCAACATCGCCGGGTTCCAGTCGGAGGTGCTGGTGCTCGGCCTGCCGAGCGAGGCGGGCGAGGTGGTGCTGTTGGCCGTCGAGCGCGACGTGCCGCTCGGCGGCCGGGTATACTGAGCGGACTAGCGGGCGCTGTCGGGCGCGGGCCGGAGCACGAGGCCGGTGACCTGGCCGTCCGGAGCGAGGCTCCACTCCAGGAGCATCCGGTGCCGCGCATGGTCGAACGACGCGGTTCGGCTGTAGACCTGGAACGCCGAAGCCCGCTCGACCCGCTCGTCGACCGCGCCGTGCTCCCGGCCGAGGCGACTGACGGCATGGCCCGCGAAGGTGGCCAGGTCGCTCACGCTGCCGAAGGTCTGGCGCATCTCGGGCGAGAAGCGGTCCCACAGCTTGTCGAACTGGCTGCCGTAGAGCCAGGTGGTGTAGAGACGACCCTGCTCGATCGGTGCGCGGCTCGCCGCGTCATCCGGAGCGCAGGCCGCGACCGCCGCGGCCAGCGTGAGACCCACAGTCCATCGCCACATCGTCGTTCCCTCGGTTGGCGGTCGCCGGGGTCCACCTCTCGGAGGCGTCGTGCGGGTCTACATCTCCGTCGACATGGAAGGCGTGGCCGGCGTTGCCCACGAGGATCAGACCGACCCCACGGATCCTCGTCACGCCGCGGAGTATAACCGATCGTGCCGGCTGATGACGGGCGAAGCGAACGCCGCGATCGAGGGCGCCCTCGCCGCAGGCGCCACGCGCGTCCTGGTCAACGACAGCCACTGGCTGATGCGGAATCTCCTCGCCGACGAGCTGCACCCCGCGGCGGAGCTCCTGAGCGGCAGCTCGAAGCGGTGGTCCATGATGGAGGGCGTCGACCTGGGCTTCGACGCCGCGCTGTGCATCGGCTATCACGCCCGCGCCGGCACCCCGAGCGCGGTGATCGATCACACCTATACCGATCGGGTTCACGAGGCGCGGCTGAACGGACGCGCGGTGGGCGAGCTGGCCCTGAACGCCGCCCTGGCCGGGACCTGGGACGTCCCGGTCGTGCTGGTGAGCGGCGATCAGGCGCTGGCCGAAGAAGCGCGGGAGCTGCTGGGTGACGGGGTCGAGCGCGTGGTGGTGAAGCACGCGGTGAGCCGGTTCGCCGCCCGGAGTCTCCCGCCGGCCGAAGCCTGCCGGCGGATTCGCGCGGGCGCGACCGCGGCGCTCGCGCGGCGGCACCGGCCGCTCCGGCTCGAGTCGCCGGTGCAGCTCGAGGTCGAGCTGGCGCTCACCCAGATGGCCGACATGGCGGAGCTGGTGCCGGGCTCGGTGCGGACCGGCGGCCGAACGGTCGCGTTCCAGCACGACGATTATCGCGAGGTGTTCCGGGCCTGGCGGGCGATCTACAACCTCGCCGGCACCGAGTGAGGCGGGATCAGTCGGAGCTCGAGCTGACCACCCGATTGATGACGAAGACGTTCCCGCTCTGACACGCACCGGGCTGATCCACGGTAGTGCCGAGCAGGGTGACCCGGGTTCCCTCCTGGCGGAGCGTATCGGGCAGCTCGGCCGCCCGAAGCTCGTAGACGTCACCCTCCGCAGTCTGCAGCTGCCAGCAGCCCGGGTCGGCGCTGTCGTAGTGAATCACCCCGACCACACGCAGCTCACCCGTGCTCGAATCCGTGGAGATCGCGCAGAACGACACCGACGGCGACGCGGCCAGCATCAGGGAGAAGAAGGATTGCTGCAGGAGGTACCGGGGGTGCGCGGCCATGGGGCCTCCGGGGCTGCCGACGCTCCGCTAATATAGCGTTCCCGCCGCGGACGGGAGACCACGGTGGCCGCGCCTACCAGCGGCGATGCGCCGATCCGGTGCAGTGATTCGAGAGATCGGCGCACCTTAGAATTCACTTTAGATCAATATTGTAACAGCACGAGTCACATCGTCTTGCTGCTGCTCACCTGACGGACACTTCACCCAACGACTCCCGGCCCCGCTCCATCGCCGCTTCGGTCGCCAGGCTCTCCCGGTCGCGGAAGATCGTGGCCACGGCGTACGTGCGATCCGCCCGCCGGAACCAGACCGCGCAGTCGTGCGCCGACGGATCGCCGTCCAGGTCGATCGTGTCCCAGCGCTCGGCATGCCCGACGTAATTGATGGAGATGTCGTAGTGCTGGCTCCAGAAGAACGGCACCGCGTCGAAGCGGCGCTGGAGACCCAGCATGTTTTCCGCCGCGGCCTGGCCCTGGCGCTGCGCCACCACCCAATGCTCCACCCGGATGCGCTCGCCCGTCAGCGGGTCGGGCCACCGCGCGATGTCGCCCGCGGCGTAGATGCCCGGGGCGCTGGTCTCCAGCCGCTCGTTCACACTCACCCCGCGGTCCATCGCGAGCCCCGCGCTCTCAGCCAGCTCCACGTTGGGGCGCACTCCGATGCCCACGACGACCAGATCGGCCGACAGCCGCTCGCCCCTGTCCAGGGTGACGCCGCCCGCGGAGATCTCGGTCGGCTTGCGCTCCAGGTGAAAGCGGACTCCGTGCTCTTCGTGCAGGCCGCGGATGAAATCGCCGAGCGCCGCGCCCATGACGCGCTCGAGGGGACGGCTGTCGGGCGCGACCACGTCGACCTCCAGCTTGCGGGCCCGGAGCGACGCGGCGACCTCGAGTCCGATGAAGCTCGCACCCACCACGACCGCCCGGCCCCCCTCACGCGCCGCGGCGATGATCGCGCGGCTGTCGCGGAGAGAGCGGAGATAGTGAACCGGCATTCCCCCGCGATCCACCTCCGGGCCGAGGCGTACCGGCGTCGCGCCGGTGGCCAGCAGCAGGGCACCGTAGTCCCTGGTGGACCCATCGTCCAGCTCCACCCGGCGGTCGCCGGGCCGGAGCGCCGCCACCCGCCTGCCCCGCAACCGGTCGATACCCTGGTCGCGATCCCACTCCGGCGAGCGAAGCGGGAGCCATTCCTCCGGCGCGCTGCCGGCGAGGTAGTCCTTCGAGCAGTTGGGTCGGTCGTAGGGAGCGTCGGTGTCCGGATCGACGATGGTGATGGGCCCTTCATATCCCTCGCGCCGGAGCGTCGCCGCGGCGCTGTCGCCCGCGGCCCCGCCGCCGACGATCACGACCGACGCGGGGGCGTCCTTGCGGGCCGTAGGTCGAGCGGGCTTCCGGTCCACCTTGCCGGCGACTCGCACCGTGTCGCCCGAGACCTCGACCCGATAGCAGGCCACGGGGTGCAGCGCCGGCGGACGGAGCGCCTCTCCGGTGCGCAGGCTGAAACACGCATGGTGCCACGGGCAGCGCACGGTGTCGCCGATTATGAGGCCCTCACCCAGCGGCCCGTTGTAGTGACTGCAGGTGGCCCCGATGGCGAGCCACTCGTCCTCCTGCCGCACCAGCAGGACCGCGTCGCCATCCACTTGGCCGACGACGCTGCCTCCCGGCTTCACGCTGCTGACCGGAATGCCGCGGGCCAGGTCCGGACCGCTCGGCTTGGCCTGTTCTCCCATCGCGCCTCCACGTAAAGGTCGGATGCCTCGGGAATCATACCGCGCTGAGGAACAAATGACACGAACCCTCCCGGTCCGGCCCCCGCGTGGTGCGAGGACCGGCCAGGAGGGTTCGTCGGCTGACGGGCGAGGAGCCTAGCGGTCTTCCCGCATGGGCCGCCGGTGCGGCTCCGGCTCCCCGCCTCGGAACTCGAAGTGTCCGTCGTGCAGGACCCGGTGGCGCCGTCCGATCGCCACCCCGCGCAAGAGCTCGTCCGCCAGCACCCGGTCGGCGAGCATCGCGGCCGATTCCCAGACCCCGGGGGCGATCCCCGGGTAGAGTCGGGCGTGCTCCGCCAGCAGTCGTGCTTCGCGACGCGCGGTGAGGGTCAGGGGGCCAAGGACGTCCAGCTCGACGACCGTCATCATTGGGGATTGTGGCATGATCACCTCTCGGCCGACGCCACCGGCTCCACCTTGGTGCGGCCGGCGGCGGTCGTCAATAGCCTGTTCGAGCCAGGTCGTGAGAAGGTGATGCCCCGGTAACGGTCACCCCTCGGCGGCGAGGCGACGCATCACGCCGGCCAGTAGATCTCGAGGGATGTCGATC
The DNA here is from genome assembly GCA_035278885.1 of Gemmatimonadales bacterium. Classification (GTDB taxonomy): domain Bacteria; phylum Gemmatimonadota; class Gemmatimonadetes; order Gemmatimonadales; family GWC2-71-9; genus CAVVWJ01. The sequence goes on from DATEIR010000127.1 coordinate 53,683, forward strand.
CGGCGCAGGCGCTGCCGGATCAGCCCGAGGAGAACCACCTCGAATTGGAACTGGCTGGCACATCCCAGGCACTGGTGGAGGTGTACCTCGACCTGCCGTCGCTCCGGGGGAGTAAGGCTCCGATCGACGTACTCGTCCAGCCGCCGGAGCATCTCGGCACAGGGCGAGCCATCGACGAGGCGCAGCGACATGCAGGCCAAACGGCGCCCAGCCGGCGAAAGTTCCCCCTCGCTCCGAGCCGACCTAGCCCCCGGCCCCCAAGCCGCATCCAGGGCCCGGCACGGCGCCCCAACCCTCCAGCCCGATCCGGCGTGCCCGGCTGAAGGCGATGTTCCACCGGGGAGCGGATGCGAACGCCCTGCTCCAGCGCTCCCGCACCGCGGTCCCCAGCGCGCAGCGCTCGGCGTCGGGGAGGCCGGGCAGCGTCCGCCCGATGGCGGGAAGCGCGTCGGCGCTGAGTCGGGCGATGTAGGCCGCGTCGACCTCACGCCCCTCCGCGATCCGGGCCAGGTTGGTGCGCGCGATCAGCGCGTCGGGATTGAGCAGGTTGAGCGCGACCAGCATCAGGCCCGCCGCGGCGACCGCGCCGGGCGCGAACCGCTGGCGTCGTCCGCGAAGCACCGTCGCCGCGAACCAGCCGAACACCAGCACCAGCCACCCCATGAACGCCGTGGTATAGTACCGCAGCTCGGTCAGGCCGTACTCGACCGTATAGAGGCGCATGCGGTAGAGTGCCGAGGCGAGCATCACGTCCAGCAGGAGCAGCATCAACAGGGCCAGGCCGCGAAAGCGCCGCAGACCCGCGCGGTCATCGGCGGCGAGCAGCCAGTCGGCCGCGAGCAGCAGGGGCAGGCTCAGCGCGGCCACCGCCACGAGCTGGAAGAACCCGCTCCGCGCGTACTCCGCGTAGCTGAGGCCACTCACCGCCCGCACGAACGCGGCGCCGCCGAAGAGCACCCGGAACTGCACCAGGACGAAGCTCGCGAACAGCAGGTCCACTACCACGAGTACCGTTCCCACTTCACCGAGGCCGAAGCGCCCGCGTCCCGGCGTCGGCAGCGGAATAGTCGGCAGCGCACCTTTCGCCCAGACGATGACGCCGATGACACCGGCCGCGACCCAGCCCCAGCGCATCATCGCGAGCCAGTGCTCGGCGACGGTATCGAGCCGGAGTGCGAGCTGGTCCGACAGGATCCGGTTGAAGACCGGGTCCGCGTTCATCAGGAGACCGCCGAACACGGCGGTAATGGGGAGCGCCGCGAGCAGGCCGAGCGCGGGCCCGCGCAGCCGCCGCAGGGGCGTGTCGTCGGGCAAGGTCCGCCAGTCGATCTCGCTGAAGACCAGCGCGGGCGCGCCGCCCACAATGCCGCTGCCAAGGCGCACGACGCCGGCGGCATAGTCCATGACGCCGGCCTTCCAGAGGCCCAGCGCCCGCACCTGCGGCAGGGCCAGCACGCCGACGGCGCCGATGGCGAGCAGATTGAGAGCGAAGAGCACCTCGGAATCGCGCCAGATCAGGGACAGCACCAGCACACCCGCCGCAAGGCCGAACCCGGGATGGGGTGGGTCCAGGTCCGGCTCCCGTGCCAGGACATAGCTGACCGCGAGCACCAGCGCCCCGACGCCGAGCGCGAGGTCGAGCCGCCCGGGCACGGTGCGTTCCAGGACGTCGCCGGCGACGCCGATCGCGACGGCCGCGGCCGCGACCGTGAGCCCTTGACGGGTACGGGGAATCGTGCCGCTCACCCGGCCACTCCCGTGCTGAGCCCGCCGAACCGGCGATCGCGCCCGGCGAACTCCCGCATCGCGTCGGCCAGGTCGGACTCCGCGAAATCGGGCCAGAGCCGCTCCAGAAAGAGCAGCTCGGCGTAGGCCGCTTCCCACAGGAGGAAGTCGCTCAGCCGGCGCTCGCCGCCGGTGCGGATCAGCAGATCCAGCTCGGGCACCGGCGAGCCGTGATCCACGATCGCCACCAGGCGGCCGAAGGCGTCGCGCCCGATCGGGGTGGCCGGCTGCACGCATTGCGCGGCGCGCAGAATGGCGTCGCGCCCGCTGTAGTCCAGCGCGATCCGGAGCAGGAGGCGGCGGCCCCCCGCCGTCGCGCGCTCGGCCCGCTCGATGCGACCCACCAGGCCCCCGTCGAGCCGGTCCCGGCGGCCGATCACCTCCAGCCGGACCCCATTGCGGACGCAGCGCGGGGTCTCGGCCCGGAGATACTCGCGGAACAGCCGCATGAGCGCGCGGACCTCGAGCGTGGGGCGATTCCAGTTGTCGGCAGAGAAGGCGTAGAGAGTGAGTGCCCCGATGCCGAGACCCGGCGCCGCCTCTACCACCCGGCGGACCGTCTGTGCGCCGGCGCGGTGCCCCTCGGGTCGGGGGCGTCCGTGGCGGGTGGCCCAGCGGCCGTTGCCGTCCATGATGATGCCGACGTGGAGTCCTGGAACCGGATGCGGCGAAGCGCTTTGCGTCATAAAGTATGACCTCAAAAAAAAGGCGGCCTCAGCGATCCCGGGTGCTCCGGATGATCGCCTCCATGTGGGCCAGGTAGCGCTCCAGCGCCCGCCGGCCGGCGGGGCTCAGGCGATACTCCGTCCGGGGCATCCGCCCCTCGAACGACTTGGTGCAGAGGATGTAGGCGGCCTCCTCGAGCTTGCGGGCATGCACGCTCAGGTTGCCGTCGGTGGTCTCCAGCAGGCGCTTGAGCTCGTTGAAGGTGAGCGACTCGTTGACCGCGAGCGCGCTCACGATGGCGAGCCGCATCCGCTCGTGAATGAGGCGGTCGAGCTCCAGCGTCCCATGCGCCGCGGAGCCGCCCTTGACCCCGGCCAGCCGGCCGGGCCCCCGCGGCTCTTCCCCGCCCCGGGGTGCGAGATTGGACTTAGCCACCGTACCTCCGGGCGATGACCCAGCCGAAACCGATGTGAAGCCCGCCGAAGCCGATCGCCATGAGCAGGTTGCCCCAAGCCGCCGGACCCAGCAGCGCGACGGCCCCGAGCGCCATGAAGCAGAGGCCCATGAGCGGCACCACCCGCACCGAAAAGGCGCCGCCCGTCACCACGCCGGTTCCGTAGAGCAGCAGCCAAGTGCCGGGGAGCGCCTGATACAGGCCGGCCCGCATCAGGGCGACGGTGAGCAGGGCTCCGACCGCTATCGGGGGCACGTAGCTCAGCACGAAGCGGCGCCCTGGATAGCTGAAGACGGTGGTGCCCGCGCGGCGGGCCTTCCGGACCATGCTCCATCCGCCGATCGTGAGGGCCACGGCGGACGCGCCCAACCAGGTGGCCAGCCATTCCGCCGGCGTGAGCCGGGTCTCGGCGGCCGCGGCGGCAGCCAGCGCCACCGCACCCATGGCCACGCCGCCCCACCCCGGGACGGCGGTGAAGGCCGTGGCCCGCTCCATGGTCTGGCGGATGAAGGAGAGGTTGTCCATCGCGCGCGCATGCAGCGCGGGCGCGTCGTCCGAGGAGGGCGGGACCAGCCGGGGCGAGGCCATGGATGCCAGTATAAGGAACGTGCCTGTCTCTAGCAAGTACTTTGTGGTGCAAAGCCCAGCACTTCACCTCGCCCCACTACCCCGCCCCGACCCCCCGGTCGGCTTTCAACGCAGCTCCGACGTGCACTGCGGGCATCGGGTCGCGCCGATGGGAATGGCCATCCGGCAGAAGGGACAGTCCTTCGTGCTCGGCGCCGCGGCCGCCTCGGCCGGCTTGAGCCGGTTGGCCGCCCGCACCAGCAGAAACACCGCGAACGCGACGATGATGAAGCTCACCACGCTGTTGATGAACACCCCGTAGTTGATCGTCACCGCGCCCGCGGCCTTGGCCTCGGCGAGACTGTGATAGGGGCCCGGCGCCTTGGCGCCCTCCTTGAGGGTCACCATCAAGCTGGAGAAATCGACGTTGCCCAACGCCAGGCCGATCGGCGGCATGATGACATCGTCCACCAGCGACTTCACTATCGTGCCGAATGCCCCGCCCATGATGAAGCCCACGGCGAGGTCGAGCACGTTGCCGCGCATGATGAACGCCTTGAATTCCTTGAGCACGACGCCTCCGGAAGAGGGGAAACGGCAGGCCCGCCCCCACCATATACCATGCGCGCGGGGTCAGCGAAAGGTCAGGCGCCGCGGGCCGTGGCTTCGCTCTGGGGCCCGAGCGGCAGGCGGAGCACCGCGCGAGCGCCGCGGCCGCCCGGCCTCGGCACCAGCGCCAGCGCGCCCCCGTGGGCCTCGGCGATCTGGCGGCACAGCACCAGGCCGATGCCCGAGCCGTTCGCCTTGGTGGTGAAGAAGGGGACGAACAGGTTGCCCGAGTCCGGCAGGCCATGCCCCTCGTCGTCCACCGTCACCTCGAGCACGCCCGCCACGGTCCGCCAGCCGAGCCGGACGCCGCCGCCGGTCTCCAGCGCGGCGTCCGCCGCGTTGCGCACCAGGTTGATGAGCAGCTGGTCCAGCTGGTCGCCGTCGGCCGTGACGGTGACCGGCGCCCCTTCGGCGACGCTCACCGCCAGGCGGGTTTCCAGCGCGGCCGCTCGCCGCACCCAGGTGCCGACATCGACCGGCCCCGGCCTGGGCCGCGGCAGCCGTGCCAGCCGCGCGTAGGACCCCATGAATCGGCCGAGCGCTTCGGCCCGGCCTTCGATCACCTGCAGACCGGAGCCGAGGTCCTGCTCCCAGTCCACGGGGCGGGTGGGCCGCGCCGCGAGCGCGCGCAGGCTCCCCGCGATCGACTTGATCGGCGCGAGGGAGTTGTTGATCTCGTGCCCCAGCACCCGCACGATGCGCTGCCAGGCGGAGCGCTCCTCCGCGCGCAGCACGCGGCTCAGGTCGGAGAGGACGAGGAGCTGGTGCGGCAGGCCGTCCTGACGGAAAATGCCGCTTCGGACCTCCCAGCGGCCCGCGCCACCGGGGAAGGTGGCGTCCAGGGTGCGGGGCGATTCTCCGTCCAGGACGTGGGCCAGGCCGACGGCATCCGCCGGCCGGCCGAGCAGCCGCTCGGCAGGCTGGCCCAGCAGGCGCTCGCCGCCCCGGTTCACCAGGCGAAGCCGCCGGCTGCCGTCGAAGGCGAAGACGGCGACGTCGATCTCCTCGATCACCCGCCGGAGGAGCGCGGTGGCCTCGAGCTCGCGGAGCCGCTGGCCCCGGAGCGTCTCGCTCAGCGCGTTCACCTCGAGCAGCGCCAGGCCGAGGGCGTCGTCCGAGCCGGCGCCGCGGGCACGGATCGAGTAGTCGCCCTCGCGCAGCGCGGCGAGCAGGTTGGAGATGGTCTGGAGCGGGCGGATGACCCGTTCCCGGAGCAGCGCGGCGCCGACGAGCCACGCGCCGACCGCCACCAGGGAAAAGGTGAGGCGCACCCGCAGCGGATGATCGCCGGTCCAGAGCAGCCAGCAGGCGACCAGGACGGCTGGCAGACCGGCCAGCAGCGCGCCGGTGAACACCCGCGATTCGTGGCTCCGGGGGCGGCCCCGGTCAGAGCCCATGATGCTGGAGCCGGCGGTAGAGGGCGCTCCGGCTCAAGCCGAGCGCCTTGGCGGCCTGGCTCACGTTGCCGCCGTGACGCTCGAGTGCCTTGCGGATGAGCACCCGCTCCACCTCCTCCAGCGGCAGATCCTCGAGCCGCGCCGCCGCGCCCGTGGATCCCCGAAGGCCCAAGTCGGCCGCGCGCAGCCTCGGGCCCGTCGCCATCAGGACCGCCCGCTCCAGGGTGTGGTCGAGCTCACGGACGTTGCCCGGCCACGGGTGGGCCTCGAGCGCCGAGATCGCCTCGGGCTCGAGCTCCGCGATCGGCTTCCGGTAGCGCGCGGCATAGCGGCGGAGGAAATGCACCGCCAGCGGCCCCAGGTCCTCGCGCCGGTCGCGCAGCGGGGGCAGACGGATCTCGATGGTATTGAGGCGGAAGAGCAGGTCCTCGCGGAACCGCCCGGCCTCCACCTCGCCGCGCAGGTCGGCGTTGGTGGCGGAGAGCAGCCGGACATCGACCTTGCGCGCCCTCGACGCGCCCACCCGCTCCACCTCGCCCGTCTCCAGCACCCGGAGGAGCTTGGCCTGCTGCCGCGGCTGCAGCGTGCCGATCTCGTCCAGCAGCAGCGTTCCGCCCTCGGCCAGCTCGAAGCGGCCGATGCGGTCGGTGCGGGCGTCGGTGAAGGCGCCCTTTACGTGCCCGAACATCTCGCTTTCGAAGAGGCCTTCGGAGAGCCCGCCGAGGTTGACCGCGACCATCGGCCTGCCCGCCCGGGAGGAGGCGGCGTGGAGCCAGCGGGCCACCACTTCCTTGCCGGTGCCGTGCTCGCCGGTGATCAGCACGTTGGCGTCCGAGGGCGCCACCCGCTCCATGAGCTGCAGCACCGGCCGCATCGCGGGCGAGCGGGCGATCAGGTCAGGCGCACCGTCGGCGCGAAGCAGCCGATTTTCACCCTCGAGCCGGCGGCTCTGCCGGAGCGCGCGCCCCAGCTCGACCTGGGTCCGCAGCGTCGCGAGCAACCGGGCGTTGTCCCACGGCTTCTCGATGAAGTCGCGGGCGCCTCGCCGCATCGCCTCGACCGCCTTCTCCACGCTTCCCCATGCGGTCATCACCACCGCCGGCAGCGTCGGATCGAGGCCCTGCAGCTCGGAGACTAGCTCCAGCCCCTCGCGGCCGGTGGTGGTGTCGCGGGCATAGTTGAGGTCGAGCAGCACGGCGTCGAAGTCGTGCGCCTGAACCGCCGCGAGGACGGCCGCCGGCGACGCGGCGGTGTCGATGGCGTAGCCCTCCCCCTTGAGCAGGAGGCGGAGCGCCTCGCGGACGTCGGGCTGGTCGTCCGCGACGAGCACGTGGGGCGAGCCGGAAGACGAAGGGGTCGGCAACGGGATCCTGGCCGGGAGTCGGGCGGTAATCTAACGCCGCAGCTCGCGGCGACGGACCAGCTTGAGCGCCGACCAGACGTCGTCCACCGCGCACACCTTCACGTCCACGACGCCGTACGGGAGCGCGATGTCGCGAATCCGATCCTCGGTCAGATCGGTGGGGACGCCGGAGGCCCGCTTGGGCCAGCTGATCCAGAGCATGCCGTCGTCGGCCAGGGCGCCGACGAGGCGGGGGAAGGCGCGCACCAGCTCGGCCTGGCTGGTGGCGAAGCGATGGATGAACCGCTCCGTCCGGCCGAGACGGGACCGCAGGGTCGCACCGTCGGGCAGTGGGGCGAGCAGCTCCGCGTAGTGCGCCGGCGCGCCCAGGGCCACGACCCGCTCGCCCGGCCGGATGCCGAGCTTGGCGGCCAGCGCGCGACCCGAGTAGCCGGCGCCGGTCACCCGGTCAGCCTCGCCGGCCCGCCGCCTCCGCCGGGCTCGGCTCCGAGATCCAGCCATCGTGCAGGTGGATGGTCCGGTGGCCGTAGGAGGCGTTGCGCTCCGAGTGGGTCACCTGCACGATCGTGGTGCCCTGGCGGTTGAGGCGGGTGAACAGCTCCATGATCTCCTCGCCCTGGGCGCTGTGCAGGTTGCCGGTCGGCTCGTCGGCCAGCAGGAGCTTGGGGCCGGCGATCACCGCCCGCGCTACGCCCACCAGCTGCTGCTGGCCGCCGGAGAGCTGGCTGGGAAAGAGGTCCTTCTTCCCCACCATCTGGAAACGATCCAGCGTCTCGGCCACGATGGAGGCCCGCTCCTTGGGCTTCACGTCGCGGTAGGAGAGCGGAATCTCCAGGTTTTCGTACACCGTGAGATCGTCGATCAGGTGGTACTTCTGAAAGACGAACCCGATGTGCCGCTTGTTGAGCTCTACCCGCTTCTTGGGCGGCATGGCGTGGACCGGCTCGCCCAGCAGCCAGTACTCCCCGCTCCAGCTGTGGTCGAGCAGGCCCAGGATCGCGAGCAGGGTGCTCTTCCCCGCCCCCGACGGCCCCATGATGGTGAGGAACTCGCCCTCGCGGATCTCCAGATTGATCCGGCGGAGCACGTAGGTCCGGGTGGGGCCGGCCTGATAGAAGCGTTCGACGTCGACGAGTCGGATCACGAGTCACTCCGAATGGTGGTCATTCGCTGCGGAGCGCGAGCGCGGGGTCCACCCGGGTCGCGCGCCGAGCGGGGAGATAACAGGCCAACAGCGCGACCGAGGCGAGCAGCACCCCGATGCCGAGGAACGTGAGCGGGTCGGCGGGCCGGACCTGGTAGAGCAATCCGGCGATGAGCCGGCCCAGCACGAGCGAGACGACCAGTCCCAGCGCGAGACTGAGGCCCACCAGCCGCATGCCGCCGAGCACCACGCTGCGCCGGGTGCGGCGGGGGTCCTCGCCCAGCGCGAGCCGGATGCCGAACTCCCGGGTCCGCTGGGTGACCGAGTAGGAGATGACGCCGAAGATGCCGACGGCCGCGAGCAGCAGCGCGAGCGCGCCGAGGACGCCCATCAGCACCAGGCTGAAGCGGGCCTGGGCCCGACCCTCCTCGAGGTAGGTCGTGAGCGGCGTGAGGTGGCTGATGGCGAGATCCTTGTCCATCTCGCCGACCTCGCGCCGCACCTGGCCGGCGAGCCCGATCGGGTCCACCGAGCTCTTCACGGCGAACGAGATGGTGTTGAGGCCGGCCTGACCGGTCGCGAAGTAAATCTGCGGCAGCGTCGCCCGGGTGAGGTCGTGGATCCGCACGTGCTCCACCACCCCGATCACTTCGGCGAAGGCATTCGGCGTGCCGGTAGGCTGAATCTGGAGCTGCTTGCCCACCGCGCTCTGGCCCGGCCAGGCGAGCCGCGCGAGGGTCTCGTCGATCATGATCACCGGCGGCGTACCGATCGAGTCCCGGCTGGTGAAGGTGCGGCCGGCCAGGAGCCGGGTGCCCGTGGCCTGGAACCAGGTCGGCGACACCACCCGGAAGTCGGCGGTCACGCTCTCGAAGTTGCGGGCGGTCTCCTCGTTGTAGGCGAAGGGCTGGAGCGGGCCGCTCCCGGTGAGCGGGAGCTGCGACGTCTCGCCCACCTGGCGGACGCCGGGGAGCGCGCGGAGCCGGTCTTCCAGGCGGCGGTAGAACCCCCGCCGGTCGGCGCCCTTGGGGTAGCGGCTCGCCGGCATGGAGAGCTCGAAGGTGAGCACATCGCTCGCGTCGAACCCCGGCCGCACCTGCTGCAGCGCGACGAAGCTCCGGATCAGCAGGCCGGCGCCTACCAGCAGCACTACCGACAGCGCGACCTCCGCCACGATCAGCAAGTTGCGCAGACGGCGTCGCGCGGGTCCGCCGACGCCGCCCTTGCCGGTGCCCTGGAGCTGAGTCTGCGGGTCGGCCGAGGAGACACGTACCGCCGGGACGAGGCCGAAGAGCAGGGTCGTCAGCAGCGAGACCGCCACCGTGAATCCGATCACCGCCCCATCGACGTGCACCTCGGCGAGGCGGGGAAGGCTTGCCGGATGGAGCAGCCGGAGCACCAGCAGCGCGCTCCAGGCCACGACGAGGCCCAGCAGGCCGCCCGCGGCGGCGATGAGCCCGCTCTCCACCAGGAGCTGGCGGATGAGGCTCCACCGGCCCGCGCCCAGCGCGGTGCGGAGGGCGAACTCGCCGGAGCGCGCGGTGCCGCGGGCCAGGAGCAGGTGAGCCACGTTGGCGCAGGCGATGAGCAGCACCAGCGCCACCGCGCCCATCAGCGTGAGCAGCGCGGGACGGGCGTGCTTGACGATGTCCTCCTGCAGCGGCACCGCGCGGATTCTGGTGTTGGCGGCCTGGTGCTCCGGAAACTCCTGGCGGAACTGCCTGGCGATGTCGGCCATGTCCGCCTGCGCCTGGGCCCAGGTCACCCCGGGCTTGAGCCGGCCGAACACGGAGAAGAACGTGAGGTTGCGCGGGAGCTGCTGGCTGTAGTCGAACTGCAGCGGCACCCAGAGATCGGCGTCCACGAACTCGAACGCCTCCGCCGGCAGCAGCAGGTGGAAGTCGCGCGGCAGCACCCCGACCACCTCGTAGCCTTCGCCGTCCACCTGGATAGTGCGCCCCACGACCGCGGGGTCGGCGCCGTAGCGCCGGCGCCAGAGACCATCCGTCAGCATCACCACGTGCGGCCCGTTGGTGGCCTCCTCTTCCTCGGTGAAACCGCGGCCCAGCTCCGGCTTCACGCCGAACAGCGGGAAGAAGTTCGCGGTGACCGGCGTGAGGCGGACCCGCTCGGGCTCGCCCTCTCCGGTCAGGTTGCCGCGGAGCTTCACCGTCTCGGCGCCGGCCCCCGCGGCGAACCCCGCGAACGCGCGGGTGCGCCGCTGGTAGTCGCGGAAGTCCGCCGGAGAGACCGCCGGCAGCGACTGGGCTCCCTGCCCCAGGTCCACCCAGATGCTGGCCAGCCGCTCCGAGTCCTGATAGGGCAGCGGGCGGAGCAGCACGGCGTTGACCACGGTGAAGATCGCGGCGGTGGCGCCGATGCCGAGCGCGAGCGTCGCCACCGCGATGACGGTGAACGCCGGGGTGCGCCGGAGCGCCCGCACCGCGTAGCGGAGGTCGTGGCCGATTCGGGTCATCATTCGCTCCGGAGCGCGTCCACCGGGTTGACCCGGGTCGCGCGGACGGCGGGAACCAGACAGGCGAGCACGGAAGCGGCGGCCAGCAGGGCGGCGACGGCGACCAGCACCCGGGGGTCGGTGGGCTGCACGCCATAGAGCAGGCCGACCAGCAGCCGGCCGAGCACCAGCGCGCCCACCAGCCCGCACCCGATCCCGAGGCCGGCCAGCACCATCCCCTGGCCCAGGACCAGCGCGCGGACGGTGGCGGGGCGCGCGCCGAGCGCGAGCCGGATGCCCAGCTCGCGGGTCCGCTGGCTCACGGCGTAGGCCATCACGCCGTAGACTCCCACGGCGGCGAGCAGCAGGGCCAGGCCGCCGAAGGCGAGCAGCAGCAGCATGCCGAACCGCTGCCTGGCGACCGCGCCCGCGATCAGCTCGCTGGCGGGCGACGGCCCCGTGACCGGCTGCTCCGGGTCCACCGAGCGGATCGCCGCCTTGATCGCGGCGCCCACCGTCTCCAAGTCGCTGTCGCTCCGGACCACGACCGACACCGGCAGCGGCGTGAACACGGTCCACAGGTCGGCCGTGATCTGGGAGAACGGCACGTAGATCTCGGGCCCGATGTCCGCGGTGAGCCCGCTGGTCTTGACGTTGGCGACGACGCCGACGACCTCCATCCAGTCGGGGTCGTCCTGGCCGTCGCCGAAGGTGAGTCGGCGCCCGATCGGGTCCTGGTCCGGCCAGGCCATGCGCGCCAATGCCTCGTTCACCACCGCGACGTGCGGCGCACCGGCGCGATCCTCCGGTGAGAGCAGGCGCCCCCGCCGGGCCGGGATCGAGAGGGCGGCGAAATAGTCGCCCGTCACCATGCGGAAGTTGGCGTATCGCTCCCGGCCCGGCGCGGCGGGCCCCGCGCCGGCCACGGTGAAGTCGCCGTTCACCTGTCCGTTGCCGAGCGGCAGATAGAAGGTGGCGCCGGCGGCGCGGGTACCACGCACCCGGCTCACCGCCTCCACGACGCGGGTGAGATACTGATCGTGCCGCGACCGGTCGGGATACTTGCCCGGCGGGATGGTGAGCTCGAACGTGTAGGCGTTTCTGGGGTCGAAGCCGGGGTCGATCAGCGCGAGGCGCCGTACCGTCACCACCAGCAGCGCGGCACCGGCCAGGAGCACGAGCGCGAGCGAGACCTGCGCCACCACCAGGCCGGCGCGGAACCGTCCACCCGAGCGGCCGCCGCTGACTCCGCGGCCTTCACCCCGGAATGCGTCGGCCGGGTCGCTGTGCGACAGGGTGAGCGCGGGGAAGAGCGCGAAGCCGATTCCCACCACCACCGAGACCACGATCGCGAACGCCAGCGTCGCGTGGTCGATGCCGATCTCGTCCAGCCGGGGGATCCCTCGTGGCCGGAGCGCCAGGAGCAGATCCACGCCCCAGCTCGCGAGCAGCAGCCCGATCAAGCCGCCGGCGAGCGAGAGCAGCACGCCCTCGACCAGCACCTGACGGGCCAGCCGCCAGCGCCCGGCGCCCAGCGCGGAGCGCACGGCCAGCTCGCGCTGGCGCACGGCGGCCCGGGCGAGAAACAGGTTCGCCACGTTGGCGCAGGCGATGAGCAGGACGAACAGCGCCGCCCCGCCGAGCAGCAGGAGCACCGGCCGTGCGGCCCGCACGGTGTCGGCCGTGAGCGGCTGGATCTCCACGCCGCGCCCGCCGTTGTCGACCGGGTTTTCCCGTTCGAGCTCGCGCGCCACGGCCGCGAGATCGGCCCGCGCCGCCTCGAGCGACACCCCCGGCGCCAGGCGGCCCACCACATCGTAACTGTGGCTGCTGCGCTGCGCCGAGCGGGCGAGTCCGTACTCCATGGGCAGCCAGGCTACCGCATTGCCAGGGTAGGTGAATCCCGGCGGCGCGATGCCGATCACGGTGTACGGCTGGCCGCTCAAGGTGATCGTCCGACCGATGACGCCGGGGTCGGCCGCGTAGCGGGAGCGCCAGAGTCCGTCGGAGAGCACCGCGACGGTGCCCATGCCCCGATCTTCGCCGTCGGCAAACCCGCGGCCGAGCGCCGGCGGCACCCCCAGGGTCCGGAAGAAGTCGGCGCTCACCATGGCGGTGAAGACCTGTTCCGGCGGTCCGTCGCCCACCAGCGCCCGGCTGCTCGCCCGCAGCGCCAGCATGCCGCTGAACGAGTGGCTCCGACTCCGCCAGTCGTTCACATTGGGGCCGGCCACCGATCCGGTCATGCCCTGGCCGAAGGTCTCGCGGATGGCGACCAGGCGATTCGCGTCGGCGAACGGCAGCGGCCGGAGGAGCACCGCGTTGAGCACGGTGAAGATCGCGGTGTTCGCCCCGATGCCGAGAGCCAGGGTGAGCAGCACGATGAACGTGAAGCCGGGCGCCTTGGACAGCGAGCGAAGGACGTAGCGCAGGTCGTGCATCAGATCGGCGTTCATTCGCTCCTCAGTGCCTGCATGGGGTCGATGCGGGTGGCGCGCCAGGCCGGCACCACGCTGGCCAGGAGCGCGACCGCGGCCAGCAGCAGCACGACCGCGGACAGGATGGCGGGATCGGTCGCGGTCACCTGATAGAGCAGCCCGCGCAGCAGGCGCCCCGCGGCCAGCGCGCCGACCAGGCCGAGTCCGATCCCGGCCAGCGCCAGCACGGCGCCCTGGCGGAGCACCTGATGCAGGATCCGCCGCGGCGTCGCGCCGAGTGCCGCGCGGATGCCGAGCTCCCGGGTGCGCTCGGTCACGGCGAAGCTGAGCACGCCGTAGACCCCGATGCTCGCCAGCAGCAGCGCGAGGAGGGCGAAGACGGCGAGCAGCGCGGAGGTGAAGCGCGGCCGCGCCAGCGAATCCGCCAGCGACACCGCCAGCGGCTCCACGCCGGAGAGCGCCACCGCGGCATCGACGCTCTGCATCGCCGAGCGCACCGGGCCCGCGAGGGCGGCGGGATCGCGGCCGGTCGCCACCAGCAGCGTCGCGGCGCCGATGGGCGACTGGGCCAGCGCCGGATAGAGCGCCGGCGGCGCCGCCTCGGCGACCCCATGGAAACGCTCGTCGCCCACGATCCCCACCACCGTCCGCTCGCGTCCCCAGAAGGTGATCCGGGCTCCCAGCGCGTCGCCGCGGGGGAAGAACCGCCGCACCGCGGCCTGGTTCAGCAGGATCGCGTCGGGCGCGTCGGCCGCGTCCCGCGCGTCCAGCAGGCGCCCCTGCACCAGGGGAACACCGACGACGCCGAAGTACTCCGGGCTCACCGTCCGGATCGCGATCTCGGGCTGCTCGGCATATTCGTTCTCTCGCCCGACGATGACGAAGCTGTTGGTGAACCCGTGCGCGAGCGGGTGATTCCCGTCGAGCGCGGCGGCGCGCACGCCGGGAATGCCGCGCAGTCGCTCCAGCAGCCGGGCGTAGAACGCCGACACCTCGGGCCACACCGGGTATTGGTCGAACCGCTGCGGATAGCGTGAGGCCGGCAGCGTGAACCCGGCCGTGAGGACCTGCTCGGTGCGGAAGCCGGGATCGGTGGCCCGGAGCCGGGCGAAGCTGCGGAGCAGAAGTCCGGCGCCCGCGACCAGGACGACCGCGAGGGCGAGCTGGGCCACCACCAGCGCCTGCCGCAGACGCCGGCGCGCCGGGCCCGCCGACATTCCGCGGCCGCCGCCGTGTAGCGCGATGGCCGGGTCGATGCCGCGACTCTGCAGCAGCGGCAGCGCGCCGAAGGCGAGGCCGGTGGCGAGCGCCACGGCCAGCGTGGCCGCCAGCACACCGCCGTCGATCCGCACCTGATCGAGGCGGGGAATGTCCGCCGGCGCGAGTCCGAGCAGCAGGTCGACGCCCCAGGTGGCGACCAGCAACCCGAGCGCGGCGCCCGCCAGCGCAACCAGCAGCCCTTCCACCAGGAATTCCCGCGCCAGCCGGATCCCGGATGCGCCGAGCGCGCGGCGCACCGCCAGGTCACCCGCGCGAGTCCAGGCCCGGGCGAGCAGCAGGTTCGCCACGTTGACGCAGGCCACGAGGAGCAGCAGTCCCACGGCGCCCAGCACCAGCCACAGCGCGGGACGCACCGCGCCGACCGTGACATCCATGGCGCGCTCGACGACCATGCCCCGGCCGCGGTTGTCGGCGGGGAAGTCCGCTTCGAGCCTGGCGGCCAATGCGGCCGCGTCCGCGCCGGCACTGCCCAGCGAGGCATCCGGGGCGAGCCGGCCGAGCACGCGGACGTTGTGCAGGCTGCGGGGCTGCGAGGTGGGACCGAGCTGGAGCGGGAGCCAGACCTGACTTCCCTCCCCCGGCAGCTCGGCGGCGGCCGACGCGACTCCCACCACGACGTAGGGCTCGCCGTCGAGCTGGACCGTGCGTCCGACCACGCCCGGATCGGCGGCGAAGCGCCGGCGCCAGAGCGCCTCGCCCAGCAGCGCCACCCGCGGGCCGCCCGGCTGATCTTCCGCCGCGGCGAACACCCGTCCGCGAAGCGGCTCGACGCCCAGCAGCCCGAAGTATCCCGCGCTCACCGCGGTCACTACGATCTGCTCGGGCTCCCCTTCGTCCCCCGAGAGCGAGTACGGCCGGCTGGCGAACCCCGCCAGGGCGGAGAAGGCGCGGGTGCGGGCGCGAAGGTCGTAGTAGTCGGGGATCGAGAACGGCTCCCGCGTGGTGCCGCTGATCCGGTCGAACTCGGACACCAGCACCACCCGGTCGGGCGCCGCGAAGGGCAGCGGCCGCAGGAGCACGCCGTGGACGACGCTGTAGAGCGCGGTGTTGGCGCCGATCGCGAGCGCCAGCGTCAGGACCACCGCGACGAGCACGCCGCTGCGCCAGGGGGCTCGAATCATTCGGACCTCAGTGCCTCCACCGGATCGGTGCGGGTGGCCCGGAGCGCCGGCACCAGCGCGGCGAAGGCGGCGACGCCGAGCAGGGCGAGCGCCGTGCCGGCATAGGTCAGGGGGTCGGTGGGCGCGACCTGAAACAGGAGACCGGTGAGGACTCGGCTCGCGGCCAGCGCGCCGGCCACCCCGAGCGCCACGCCGGCGGCCGCGAGCCACACACCCTGCCGCATCACCAGACCGAGGATCTCGCGCGGGAGCGCGCCGAGGGCGATCCGGATCCCGATCTCGCGGGTCCGCTGCACCACGAGATGGGCCATGACGCCGTACACGCCGACCGCGCCGAGCGTGAGCGCCAGGGCGGCGAACGCCGCGACCAGGATCATCGTGAGCCGCCGTTCCGCGGCCCAGTTTCCCAGCGCCTCGTCCATGGTCTGCATGTCCACCAGCGGCACCGCCGGATCGAGTCCCGCCAGCGTGCTGCGGAACGCGCCCGCGAGCGCGGCGGGGTCGCCGGTGGCGCGGAGGACCATCCGCATGGTCCGCTGCGGGGTGCCGGTGCCCGCGGGGAACTGCGCGTGCGGGAGGTACATCTCCGGGCGCGGCTGGGCGGTGAGCCCGCGGTGGCGCACGTCGCCCACGATGCCGACGACGGTGCGCCAGACCGAGTCCACGCCTCCGCCGCCGAGCAGGATGCGCTGCCCGATCGGATCCTGCCCCGGCCAGGCCAGCCGTGCCAGGGTCCGGTTCACCACGACGACCTGACTCGCGTCGCTCCGATCCTGCTCCTCGATCGGCCGTCCCTGCAGGACCGGAATGCGGAGCGTCTCGAAGTATCCCGGCGTCAGCGACTGCCAGTCGGCGGCGATCCGGTCTGCCGGCGTCGGCGGGTTCGCGTGCCGTCCCTCGACGATGAACGACCAGTCGCCGATCTCCAGCCGGCCGGTCATCGGCAGCGCGCGCGCCGCGGCTGCCGACCGAACCCCCGGCAGGGCCTCGAGCCGGCGCACCAGCTCCTCGTAGAAGGCTCGGATCTTGGCCGGCGTGTCGTACCGGACGGCCGAGAGCTCGACTTCGGCCGTGAGCAGGCGCGAGGGATCGAATCCGGGGTCCACGCCGCGGATGCGCACGAAGCTCCGGATCAGAAGCCCGGCCGAGGTCACCAGCATGAGGGCGAGCGCGATCTGGCCGATCACCAATCCGCGGCGGAACCGCTGCCGGCCCGCCGAGCTTCCGGTCCGGCCACCTTCGGCCAGGGCGGCCGTCAGGTCGGGACGCGCGGCCTGGAGGGCGGGCACCAGTCCGAACAGGATGCCGGTCACCATACTCACCGCCAGGGTGAACCCGAGCACCCAGCCGTCGGTGCGGACGGCGTCGAGTCGCGGCAGCGTGGGCGGAGCCGCGGCCACGAGGCCGCGGACGCCCCAATCGGCGAGCAGTGCGCCGATCACCCCACCCGCCAATGCCAGCATCACGCTCTCGGTCAGGAGCTGGCGCACCAGACTGCCGGTGCCCGCGCCGAGGGCCGTGCGCACGGCGATCTCGCGCTGCCGAGCCTCCGCCCTCGCGAGCAGCAGGCCGGCCACGTTGGCGCAGGCGATGAGCAGCAGCAGGCCGACGGCGCCGAGCAGGACCAGGATCGCGGGTCGGATCTCGCCCACCAGGTCATCGGCGGCGATGACGGCGAAGCCGCCGAAGGCCGGCTTGTATTCGCCGGGATAGGTCTCCAGCATCCGGCGGGCAAGCGCGCCCACCTCGAGACTCGCGGCGGCGATGTCCACGCCCGGCCGCAGGCGGCCGAGGACGGTGACCCAGTGCCAGCCCCGCTCGGAACGGTCGATCGCGGGGTCGAGCTGCACCGGGGCCCAGATCTCGGCGCCGGGGCCGGCATAGTGGGTCGGCAGCTGGAACCCGCGGGGCATCACCCCGATGATCGTGGCCGGTTGATCGTCCAGGGTGACGCTGCGCCCGATGACCGAGGGGTCGGCCCCGAAACGACTCCGCCAGAGGCCGTCGCCGAGCAGGACCACCACCGGCGCGCCGGGCCGATCGTCGTCGGGCGTGAACGCCCGCCCCTGAGCCGGGGCGACGCCAAGGAGCGGGAGGGCGTCGGCGCTCATGAACCCGGCCCGCAGGCGGTCGGGCTCGCCGCTTCCGGTCAGGGTCAGCGACCCGTCGGTATACGCGGCGAGCCGGCTGAACGAGCGGTTCTGCTCCCGCAGGTCCCAGTACTCCGGCTGGCTCAGCTCGCCGTGGGGATTCCCCGGCCAACGGACCCAGATGGTGGCGATCTCGCCGGGTCGCTGGTACGGGAGCGGCCGCAGCAGCACGCCGTTCACCACGCTGAAGATCGCGCTGTTGGCCCCGATGCCGAGCGCGAGCGTGAGCACGACGACGGCGGTGAACCCCGGCCGCCGGAGGAGACCGCGGAGGGCGAAGCGGAGGTCGTGCCGCAGACGGTCCATCATTCGCTCCGGAGCGAAATCATGGGATCCACCCGGGTCGCCCGTCGGGCCGGGACCCAGGTGGCCGCGAAGGCGACCGCACCCAGCAACGCGGCGACGGCCGCGTAGGTGAACGGATCGCGAGCCGAGATGCCGTAGAGCTGTCCCGCGAGGACGCGGCTCAACGCCCAGGCGCCGAGCAAGCCGATCGCCAGGCCCAGGAGCACGAGTCGCATGCCCTGGCGCAGCACCAGGCGGAGCACGTCGGGCGTGGCCGCGCCGAGCGCCATGCGGATGCCGATCTCGTGCCGGCGCTGGCTGGTGCTGTAGGCCATCACGCCGTAGATGCCGAGGCTCGAGAGCAGAAGGGCGATGGCCGCGAAGAGGGTCAGCAGCAGCAGCGAAAACCGCCGCTCGGCCTCGGCGTTGGCCAGGAGGCGCTCCATGGATGTCACCCCGAACACCGGCTGGGTGGGATCCACCGAGCGGATCGCCCCCACGATCCTGCCGGCCAGCGCGTCCGGGTCACCCGCGGTGCGCGCGATGACCGACATCTGTTGTCCCGCGAGCAGCCGGTAGGACACGTAGAACTCCGGCAGCGGCGGCTGGTCGGGCGCACCCTGGCGGACGTCGTTCACCACCCCGACGATCGTGACCCACGGTCCGCCGTTGCCCAGCTGCAGCTGAATCCGCTGGCCCACCGGACTTTGGCCTTTCCATTCGCGCTCGGCCAGGGTGCGGTTCACCATGGCGTAGGTGGACGAAAGCGAGTCCACCCCGTCGGGCATCGGTTCGCCCTGGAGCACCGGGATCGCCATCGTGCGGAAGTAGTCGGGGCTCACCAGCCGTATCTCCGCCGCCGGCAGCAGCTGCGCATCGGCCACCGGGCGTCCCTCGATCTTGAAGCGGGCGTCGTTCCGCCCGCTGTAGGGCAGCCGGGAGACCAGCGCCGCGCCGGTCACGCCGGGCACCTGGCGGACCGCCGCGAGCGCGCGATCGTAGAACCCGACCCGCTGCTGCTGGGTGAAGTAGCGGCCGGTGGCGTTGTCGTTCGGCACCGGCAGCCATACCTGCATCGTGAGCAGCCGCCGGGGGTCGAACCCGGGGTCCACCGCCACCAGCTGCTGGAAGCTCCGGAGCAGGAGCCCGGCTCCGGCGAGGAGCACCAGCGCGACCGCGACCTCGGCCACGACCAGCACCGCGCGCATCCGGGTGCGAGCTCCGCCGGCGCTGCCCTTGGCCGAATCCTTGAGCACGTCCTGCAGGTCGGGCCGCGACGCCTGCAAGGCCGGGAAGAGCCCGAAGGCGATCCCGGTGACCAGAATGAGCACCGCGGTGAAGCCGAGCACGGCGCCGTCGATGCCGATCTCCCGGGCCCGCGGGAGGTAGAGCGCGGCCAGCCGGCCGAGCGCGCTGGTCCCCCAGACGGCCAGGAGGAGGCCCAGCGCGCCGCCCAGCGCGGCGAGGACGAGGCTCTCGGTCAGGAGCTGGCGCATCAGGCGGAGCCGGTCTCCGCCCAGGGCCGTACGGATGGCGATCTCTCTGCCCCGTCCCGTGGCCCGCGCGAGCATGAGGTTCGCGACGTTGGCGCAGCCGATGAGGAGGACGAACGCCACCGCGCCGAGCAGCACCAGCAGCGCCGGTCGCACGTTGCCCACCACCCGTTCGGCGAGCGGCAGCGCCGCCGCCCGCCAGCCGAGCGCGGCGGGATAGACCTCGGGGTAGCGGGCCTCCAGCCGATGCGAGAGCGCGTCGAGCTGCGATTGCGCCTCGGCCACCGTGGCGCTCGGCTTGAGACGACCGATCACCTCGAACACCCGGGCCCGGCGGTCGCCGAAGAACTGGGGATCGGAGTTGGCCAGCTCGATGGGGGCCCACACCTCCATCGGTGAGGCCCCGCTCTCCAGCGGGTGACGGAAGCCGCGCGGCATCACACCGATGATCGTCATCGGGTCGTCGTCCAGCCGCACCGTCTTGCCGATCACCGACCGGTCGCCGCCGAAGCGGCGCTGGAAGAGATCCCAGGAGATGATCGCCACGTAGCCGATCCGTCCCTGGTCGTCGTCCGGGGTGAAGTCCCGTCCCACGGCCGGGGCGGTGCCGAGCACCTGGAAGTAGTTGCTGCTCACCACGGCGGCCTGAATCCGCTCGGGGTCGCCCCGCTCGGTGAGATTGATGCTGATCGGGTAGGCGGCGGCGACATCGGCCAGGGCCGGCACTTCGTGCCGGAAATCCTGATATTCGGGGGCCGAATTCCGCACGTCGTCGAGTCCGCGCACCTCGACCACGCCGCGCAGCGCCACCAGCTGGGCCGGATCGCGGTAGGCCAGCGGCCGGAGCAGCACCGCGTTCACCACGCTGAAGATCGCGGTGTTGGCCCCGATGCCGAGGGCCAGGGTAGCGACGGTGATGGCGGTGAAGCCGGGGCTCCGCCAGAGACCGCGAGCCGCGAAGCGCAGGTCCCGCCCGATCGCATCCAGCATCACGCCACCTCCAGGTTGAGACTCCCCCGCTCCGCCAAGCGCCCGTCGAACAGGTGCACCGTCCGGCGGACCTGGGCGAGATAGCGGGAGTCGTGGGTCACCATCACGATCGTGGCGCCGCCGGCGTGGAGCTCGCCGAGGAGATCCATCACCTGCGCGCCGTTCTGGCTGTCGAGATTGCCGGTCGGCTCGTCGGCGAGGAGAACCAGCGGCGTGCCGGCCACCGCGCGGGCCACCGCCACGCGCTGCTGATGGCCGCCGGAGAGCTGGGCCGGGAAATGATGGATCCGGTGCAGCAGCCCCACCCGCTCCAGCGCCTGGTGCACGGCGGCCCGCCGCTCGTCATGCGGCACGCCCCGGTACTTGAGCGGCAGCTCAACGTTCTGGAACACGTTGAGGTCGCCGATGAGGTTGAAGGCCTGGAAGATGAAGCCCACGGCCCGGCTCCGGACCCGGGCCCGCTGCGCCGAGGAGAGGGTCGCCACCGGCTCGCCGGCGAGGACGTAGCTCCCTTCGCTGGGTGAATCGAGCAGGCCGAGTAGCGAGAGCAACGTGGTCTTGCCGCAGCCGGACGGTCCGGCGATCGCGACGTACTCCCCGGCCCGGATGTCGAGATCGATCCGTGAGAGGGCGTGGGTCTCCACGTCTTCCGTGTGGAAGATCTTGGAGATCCCCCGCAGCCGGATCAGCGGGTCGAAGGCGAGGGCCATGGTCACTCCGCCCGAAGCGCCTTCACCGGATCCGACCGCGCCGCCCGCCGGGCGGGGAGGTAGCTCGCCGCCGCCGCCACCGCCGTCAGGAACGCCGCCACGACGGCATAGGCGGCCAGATCCGTTCCCGAGACCCCGTAGAGCAGCGAGCGAAGCACGCGGCTTCCGATCGCCGCGGCGCCGAGCCCGACGACGAGCCCGATCAGCACCGGGGTCAGGCCCTGCCGCATGACCATCCCGAGCACGGCCTCGGCGCTGGCGCCGAGCGCGACCCTGATCCCCAATTCGCGGGTGCGCTGCACCACGCTGTACGCGATCACGCCGTAGATGCCGAGGGCGGCCAGCAGCAGGGCCGTGGCGGCGAAGGCGCCGAGCAGGAGCGCGTTGACCCGGGGCCGCGCCAGCGTCCCCGCGACCCGCTGCTCCATCGTGGTGACCTGGGAGAATGCGAGGCTGGGATCCACGCCCTCGAGCGCCTGTTTGAGCGGGCCCGCCAGTGCCAGCGGATTCCGAGCGGTCCGGAGCGAGACCACGATGGCGCGGCTCGCGTCCTGGGCGAAGGGCACGTAGATCTGCGGGTAGGCCGGGCTCACCGCGCCGTCCTGGCGGACGTCGCCCACCACCCCGACCACGGTCATCCAGGCCGCGGCCGAATCGGTGGGATCGTCGAAGGTGATGCGCGAGCCGAGCGGGTCGCGGCCGGGCCAGTAGCGTTGGGCCAGCCCCTGGCTCACGATGGCGACCGGTGCGCGGTCGGCGCGGTCGCCGGCATCGAACAGTCGGCCGCGGATCAGCGGAAGGGCGAAGGTGTGGAAGTACTCGGGGCTGGCCTGGTAGATGACCGCGTCCTGCACCACCTCGGGTGGGGGTTGCTCGACGCCGCCCATGGCGAAGGCCCAGTAGGGCAGACCACCGTCGACCGGCGCGCCGGTCCCGAGCGCGGCGGAGCTCACGCCCGGAAGCGCCCGCGCGCGATCCAGCAACGCGTCGGCAAACGCCACTTGGCGGGCCGGATCGTCGTAGCGCGAGCGCGGCAGGGTGACCCGGGCGGTCAGAATCCCCTCCACGGCCACGCCCGGGTCCACCCGGGTCAGGCCCACGAAGCTGCGGAGCAGCAACGCGGCCCCCACCAGCAGCACCGAGGCCAACGCCACCTCCGCGAGCACCAGGCCGGCGCGGGTGCGCGTGGCCGAGCGGGTGCCGGAGAGCGCGCGTCCCCCTTCGGCCAGACCGCCGCGGAGATCGACGCCGAGCGCCCGGATGGCCGGCACCACTCCGAACAGCAGGCCGGTGGTGACGGAGAGCGTCAGCGCGAAGGCCAGCGCGCGCGCATCGAGACCGACCTCCTCCACTCGCGGCAAGGTCCCCGGCTCGAGCGCGCGCAGCGCGCCTACGCCCCACGCCGCGAGGCCGAGCCCGAGGAGTCCCCCCGCCAGGGCCAGGAGTACGCTCTCGGTGAGGAGCTGCCGGACCAGCCGTTTCTTCGATGCGCCGAGCGCGGCGCGGATCGTGAGCTCGCGCTCGCGTGCCGCGACCCGGACCAGCATCAGGTTGGCCACGTTGGCGCAGGCGATGAGCAGGACCAGCCCGACGGCGCCGAGGAACACCAGCAGCGCCGGCCGGATCTCGCCCACGATGCGCTCCTGCAGTCCGATCAGCTCCACCCCCCAGCCGGCATTGGTCTCCGGATATTCGGCCTCGAGCCGCCGGGCGATCGTCGTCAGCTCCACGCGCGCCGTTTCGGGTGTGGCGCCCGGCGCCAGCCGGCCGATCACCTGGAGAAAGTCGCTCCGGCGGCCCAGCGTCGTGTCGGTCTGGAGCGGAGTCCAGACGTCCACCTCCGCCGGCAGCGCGAGCCCGCGGGCACCGGCGCCGACGATGGTGTACGGCACGCCGCCGAGCGTGATCCGTCGGCCCACGACATCGGGGCGGCCGCCATACGCCCGCTCCCAGTACCCCTGGCTCAGGACCACCACCCGCGCCGCGCCGCGCGCCTCGTCGTCGCGGAAGTCACGGCCCGCCGGCACCGGAGCACCCAGCACGCGGAAATAGTCGGGCGTCACCAGGGCGCCGCTCACCACCTGGGGCTCGTCGCTCCCGGTCACCGTGAACGTGGCGCTGGTCCAGGCCGCCATGCCCGAGAACGAGCGGGCCTTGCGCCAGTCGAGAAAGTCCGGGAGCGACGCCGTCTCGCGGCCGATCGAGGCGTGGTGACCCCAGACGGTGAGGATGCGGTCGGGGTCGGGATACGGCAGGGGCCGAAGCAGCACGCCGTTGACGGCGCTGAAGATCGCGATGTTGGCGCCGATGCCCAGTCCGAGCGTGAGGATCGCGGTGAGCGCGAACACCCGGTGTCGATAGAGCGAGCGAAGCGCGTAGCGGAGGTCCTGTCGGACGCCGTGCATCATGGGCGCACGCTCATTCCGCCCGCAGCGCGATCGCGGGGTCGAGCCGGGCGGCGCGAAGCGCCGGCAGCGCCGCGGCGGCGATGGCGCAGGCGCCGAGCACCGCGGCGCCGGCGAGGAAGGTCGGCGGGTCGGTCGGGCTCACCTGGTACAACAGCGTGCCGAGCAGACGGCTCGCCACCAGCGCGCCGCCCAGTCCGATGAGCAGGCCCAGCGCCGCCAGCCGGGCGCCGTGCCGCACGATGAGCCGGACCACGTCCCCCCGGTCGGCGCCCAGCGCGACCCGCACGCCGATCTCCTGGGTCCGCTGACTCACGCCGTAGGAGATCACCCCGAAGACGCCGATCGCCGCGAGCAGGAGGGCCATCGCTCCGAACGCCGTGAGCAGCGCGGTGCTGAAGCGAGCCTGGGCCAGCGAGCGGGTGATCCGGTCGTCCATCGTCCCGACCTGGTACAGGGGGACCGCGGGATCGACCGCCCGCACCGCCTCGCGCAGCCCGGGCACCAGCGCCATCGGCCCGCCGGTGCCGCGCGCGGCGACGGTCATCGACCGCTGGATCCAGTTCCAGGCCGGCTCAGGGGCCTGCCCCAGCGGGAGATAGAACTCGGGCTCGGCAGGCTGACTCATGTCCTGCGCTCGCACGTCGGCGACCACGCCGACGACGGTCTTCCAGCCGGGCAGCCCATCCGGGCCGCCGTCGCAGCAGGCGATCCGTTTGCCGATCGGGTCCTGCCCGGGAAAAGCCTCCCGGGCCAGCCGCTCGTTGATGATCATGACCAGCGGCGTTCCCTTGCGGTCCTGATCGGTGAAGCCCCGGCCACGGCGCAGCGGAATCCGCATGGCGCCGAGGTACCCGGGGGACACGATCCGGAGATACGAGTTGATGGACGAGGCGACGTCGAGCGGCCGGCCTTCCGGGACGAGCCCGTTGGTGTTGCCGCCTTCCAGCGGCGCCACCGAGGCCACGCCCGAGGCGGTCACCCCTCGCACCGCGGAGATTTGGTCGGCCAGCCGCTCGAAGGCGGTGCGCGCCTGGTCCGGCGTCTCGTACCCCGTGGTGGGGAGAGACACTCGCGCGGCGACCACGCCGGTCGGGTCGTAGCCGGGCTGAACCCGGTTGAGCGCCGCCGCGCTGCGGATCAGGAGCCCGGCTCCGGTGAGGAGCATGAGCGCCAGCGCGATCTCGGTCACCACCAGCGCGCTCCGCAGCCGGTCGCGGTGCACGCCCCCAGAGCGACCTTCCTTGAGCGCGGCGTGCGGCGGCCGCGAGGCGAGCCGGAGCGCGGGCGCCAGTCCGAACAGGAGCCCGGCGCCGAGCGTGACGGCGAGCACGAAGCCGAGCATCGGCCCGTCGACCCGTGCCTGCGCCAGGCGGGGCACATCTGCCGGCCCGAACGCGGTGAGTCCCTGAATCGCCCAGTGGGCCACCAGGACACCCAGGGCGCCGCCGAGACCGGCGAGCAGCAGGTTCTCGGTGAGCGCCTGCCGCAGCAGGTGCCCTCGGCCGGCGCCGACCGCGGCGCGGATCGCCATCTCGCGCCCGCGCGCGGTGCCCTGCGCCAGCAGCAGGTTGCCGATGTTGGCGCAGGCGATGAGCAGGACGAAGCCGACCGCACCCAGCAGGACGAACAGGCGGGGCCGGTAGTCCTGCACCAGCTCCTCCATCAGCGAGAAGGCGCCGAGTCCGCGCTCCTGGTTCTCCCGCGGGAATTCCTGCTCGAGGCCCCGTGCGATGTCGGCCAGCTCGGTCCGGGCCTCGGCCGGCGTGACCCCGGGCCGAAGCCGTCCGAGCACGGTGAGGAAATGCTCGTCGTGCTGGGCCAGCTGCTCCGGCGTGAAGGCGGTCGGGATCCAGAGCTGCTCGCCCAGCAGAGTGAAGTCGAGCGAGGCGGGCATGACGCCGATCACGGTGGCGGGCCGCCCGTCGAGCCGCACCTCTCGCCCGATGACGGACCGGTCAGCGCCGAACCGTCGGCGCCAGAGGCCGTCGCTCAGCACCACGACCTGGTCCCGACCGGGCGTGTCCTCGTCGGACGCGAAGGTCCGGCCCAGTGCGGGAGAGACTCCGAGGAGCTGGAAGTAATCCGGCCCCACCCGGGCGGCCGGCACGTTCTCCGGCTGGTCGAGCCCGGCGAGGTTGAGCTGCTCGGGATAGGTGGGGACCAGATGCTCGAAGAGCCGGTCGCGCCGGCGGAGGTCCGCCCAGTTGCCCACCGACATGGAGCCCTGTTGTGCGCGCCACAGCTCGCGGACCACCAGCACGCCGTCGGGGCGAGCCCAGGGCAGCGGTCGGAACAGCACGGCGTAGACCGCGCCGAACACGGCCGCGGTGCCGCCGATGCAGAGCGCCAGCGTGAGAACGATCGAGGCCGTGAGACTCGGCCGGCGGCGCAGGGAGCGCAGGGCGATTCGTAGGGACCGGAGCAGTCCGTCCATGCAAGACCTCGACGATCAGTCCGCCCGCAGCGCGACCATGGGGTCCACCCTGGTCGCCCGGCGGGCGGGAAGCCAGCTGGCTGCCAGTCCGACCACGGCCAGCAACGCGACGATCAGCGCGAACACGGCGGGATCGGTGTCGCTCACGCCGAAGAGCAGCGCGTCGAGCACCCGGGTGAACGCGACGGCTCCCAGAAGGCCCGCCGCGACGCCCGCGCCGATCACGGCGAGGGCCCGCCGCAGCTCCGCCCGCAGCACCCGGCGCCGGCTGGCGCCGAGGGCGAGGCGGATGCCGAGCTCCCGGGTGCGCTGCACCACGGAATACGCCATCACCCCGTAGAGACCCACCGCGGTGAGCGCCAGGGCCGTGGCGGCGAACCCCGCCAGGAGCGTCATGGTGAACCGGCGGCGGGCGAGCGTGTCACCCAGGTAGGCCTGCATCGGGCGCACGTCGGCCACCGGAAGCTGCGGATCCATCGCATGGATCTGGGCCACGAGCGGGGCCGCGAGTGCCTCCGGGTCGCCGTTGGTCCGCACCACCAGCGTCATCGCACTCCACGGCCACTGTGATTCGGCCCAGTAGAGCGTGGGGTGCGGCAGCGAGTCGATGCCCGCGTGCCGTACGTCGCCCACCACGCCGACGATGGTGCCGCGCAGCGTGTCGCCCCAGGGCATGGCGATCCGCTGGCCCAGGGCAGGCTCCCCTGCCAGGTAGCGCTCGGCGAAGCTCCGGCTCACGATGACCGCCTTGGGTCCGTCGGCTCGATCCGAGGCGGCGAAGGTGCGGCCCTCGCGCAGCGGAATTCCCATGGCGTGGAAGTAGTCGGGTGTGACGGCCTGGATGTGGGCCCCGATACGCTGGTCCGGCGGCGGCACGGGACGGCCCTCGATCCACAGATCGGTGGCCGAGCGAAGCCCCGAGAGCGGCAGCCAGCTCACCGTGCCGGCCGCGCTCACCCCCGACAACTCCCCGACGCGGGTGACCAGGGCATCGAAGAACGCGGCCTGCTGGGCCGGCGCGGCGTAGCGGGCCTCCGGCAGGGAGATCCTCGCGGTCAGCACCCGCTCGGCGTCGAAGCCGAGCTCGACCTGCTGCAGGCGCGCGAAGCTCTTGAGCAGCAGCCCGGCGCCGACCAGCAGCATCAGCGAGAGCGCCACCTGCGCCGCGACCAGCACGCCGCGGAGCCGGTTGCCCCCGGGTGTCCCGCTGCGGCCGCCCTCCTTGAGCGCGGCCTGCAGATCGGCCCGTCCGGCGTGGAGCGCGGGGATGAGGCCGAACCCGATGCCGGCCACCAGGGAGACCAGCAGGGTGAACCCGAGCGTGGCCCCGTCTACGGCCACGCTGCCGAGGCGGGGAATGCCGGCCTGTGCGCCGGCCGCCAGCGCCGCGGTGAGCCAGAGGGCCAGAAGCACGCCACCGGCGCCGCCCATGAGGCCGAGCACCACGCTCTCGGCGAGGAATTGGCGTGCCACCCTGCCCCGCCCCGCGCCGAGTGCGGCGCGGACCGCGATCTCGCGCCGCCGAGCCGACGCCTGGGCGAGCTGCAGATTGGCGACGTTGGCACAGGCGATGAGCAGCACCAGACCGACCACACCGGCCAGCAGCAGCAGCGGCCGGCGCATGTGCCCGGTGACGTCCTCGGTGACCGGCACCAGATTCACGCCCCAGCCCGTGTTGTACTCGGGGAACTGCTCTTCCAGCCGCCTGGCGATGGCCGAGAGCGATGCCTGGGCCCGCTCCGGGCTCACCCCGTCCTTGAGCCGGCCGATCGCGACCAGATAGCGGCCCTGTACGCCGTGATAGTCCTTCGCCGGATCGAGGCCGAGCGGCGCCCAGACCTCCGGCGACTCCGGCCGGCCGACGATGCCCGCGCCGGGGGCCAGCACGCCGATGATGGTGTGCGGCACCCCATCCAGCTCGAGTCGCTGGCCCACGGCGTCGCGCGCTCCGCCGAAACGGCGCTGCCAGAGGCCGTGGCTCAGCACCACCACCGGCGCGGCACCGGGCAGATCCTCCTCGGCGGAATAAGTGCGGCCGAGGATCGGGCGCATCCCCAGCATGGGGAAGAGGTCGGCCGATGCGTACTCCACCGGGACCTGCAGCGGGTCACCGTGACCGGTGAGACCCACCCGGCTGTCGGCTACCGCGGCCAACTGCTGGAATACCCCGCTCTCGGCCTTCCAGGGGAAGAAGTTGTACGGCGCGACCACGTTCCGTTCCACCTGGTCGGCATGACGCGCTTCCCACAGCATCATCACGCGGTCGGCGTGCGGATACGGCAGCGGGCGGAGCAGGACCGCGTTGATCACGCTGAAGATCGCGGTGTTCGCCCCGATGCCGAGGGCGAGACAGGCTACCGCGGCGATGGTAAAGCCGGGGGCGCGGCGGAGCCGCCGAAGCGCGGACCGCAGGTCGTCGAGCAGGAACGCCATCGGTCGCTCAGCTCACCGCGGTCAGCTGCCGCTCCTCGACCACCTTACCGTCGAAGAGATGTACCGAACGGTCGGCATGGCGGGCGTAGCGGGCGTCGTGAGTCACCATGCAGATGGTGGAACCGCCCTGGTGAAGCTCGCGGAGCAGCTCCATCACCGCTTCGCCGTTGGTGCTGTCGAGGTTGCCGGTGGGCTCGTCGGCCAGGAGGATGGCGGGATCGCCGGCGACGGCGCGGGCCACCGCCACGCGCTGCTGCTGGCCGCCCGAAAGCTGGGCCGGGAAATGCTTCATCCGGTGCGACATCCCCACCCGCTCCAGGGCGGATTGCACCCGGCTCCGGCGCTCCTCCGCGGGCATGCCGCGGTAGGTGAGCGGCAGCTCCACGTTCTCGTAGACGGTGAGGTCGCCGATCAGGTTGAACGCCTGGAAGATGAATCCGATCTGCCGGTTCCGGACCCGTGCCCGCTCGGAGGCGGTGAGCCGCGCCACCGGCTGGCCGTCGAGGGTGTAGGTGCCGTCGGTGGGGGAGTCGAGCAGGCCGAGGATCGAGAGCAGCGTGGTCTTGCCGCAGCCGGACGGTCCGGCGATCGCCACGTACTCCCCGTGCCGGATGTCGAGATGGATCTCGGAGAGCGCGTGGGTCTCCACCTCGTCGGTGTAAAAGACCTTCTTGATGCCTTCGAGCCGGATCAGGGAGTCGGCCATGTCGGTGTCCGTGTCGGGTGTGAGAGTAACGGGAGACGAAAGGGCGCTGTCAGCTGCCGGCCATCAGTGGCTCGACGGGTCGAACAGTTCCGGCGTTGGTCACGTCCGGTGAATGGTGCGTGAATGGTGCCGCCTGGCCGCCGACAACCGGAGCTGACAGCGCCTGGCTCATTCCACGCGGACCCGGTCCACGCCATCCCAGCGGGACATGTCCGAGATGATCACCTTCTCGCCCGGCTGCAGCCCGCCGAGCACTTCCACCGTGTTCACCGACGTCCGCCCCAGGCGCACGTTCACCCGGGTCGCCTCGCGGCCGTCGGCCGCCAGCTTGAAGAGGCCGACCGTGCTGTTGGCCTGTCCGTAGGCGGGCCGTCCCACGTGGAGCACGTTGTCCAGTCGCTCCACTTGAATGGTCCCATCCACCGAGAGGTCGGGGCGGGCGCCGCGGGGCATCTCCCCTTCCAGCCGCACGTCCACCGTCACGGTGCCGTTCTGGACCGCCGGGTCGATCCGCGCCACGGCGCCCTTCACGATGCCGTTCCGGGTGTCGATGGCGGCCGGCTGCCCCAGGGTCAGGTCCTTGGCCTGCGTCTCCGGAATGCGGAGCACGGCCTTGAGCCGCCCGGGCTCCACCAGCCGCGCGAGCACCGCCCCGCTCTGCGCCCACTGCCCCACCTCGAGCGGCAGCTCCTGCAGGATGCCGTGCGCTCCGGCCAGGACCTTCATGCTGCGGATCCGCTCCCGCTGGAAGTCGACCACGGCGCGCAGACGCGCGACCTGCGCGTCCTGGAGCCGCAGCTGCGAGTCGGTGGCTTCAGTCATGACCGCCAGTCGCTTCTCCTCGACTTCGTAGCGGGTCTGCAGCTCCACCACGCGGTCCTGGGCCCGGCTCGCCTCCATGGAGGAGATCAGCTCCTTCTTGGCCAGATCGCTGCTGGCCTCCGCGGTGCGCTTGGCATCGAGATACGCCGACTTGGCGGCCGCGACGTTCCCTTCCTGGTTGAGGCGAGTCGTTTCCAGCGAGGTGCGCAGGTTGACCCGATCGCCCTGCGCCACGGTGAGCTGCCGCTCGGACTCCAGTGCCTCGAGCTGCACGTCGGGATTGCTCAGCTCGAGCAGCTCGGTCTCGGGGTTCACCTCCTGGCCGGGTTCGGCCAGCCGCTTCTCGACCCGGCCGGCGGTGACGGCGGAGATCCAGCGCACCCGCTCGGGCACCAGCGTGCCCGGCCCGCGCACCTCGATCAGCAGCGGCCCGCGCTGGACCGAGTCGATCCAGACCGCCGCGCGATCCACGCTCGGGGCCGCCGGCTTGAGGCTCCGCAGACCCAAGGTGGCCAGCGCCAGTCCGAGTACGGCGAGCCCGCCATAGAGAAGCCGCTGACGGCCGCGGCGGGCCGGTGCTCGAGGAATGTCCACGCGTATCCCTTCACTGGAGTCGGCCGCCGCAGAGGCGAGCGGCGTGCCAAGCGGACCCGATTCGCCAAGTCCTTGCTCGGGTGATGCTTCGACGCGTGACCCTCGGCTCGGCCGCGCCCGCCGGTGTTCGGAGCCGGGACCGCCGAATCCCACAACCGGACACCGGTGTGTCGTGCAGGGTCGCTGCAGCGTCCCCCGAACGATCCCCGCCGGTTTCAGGCCCAAAGCCCGTCAATCGAGCATCGATGCCCATGCCACGAAGGTGGTGCGCCCTCCCATACGTGGGATCCCTCCAATTCGGTCGAGCCCTGCTCGTCGTCGCCCTGCTGGGCGGCGGATCCGGGGTGGCAGCCCCGAGCCTGCTCGCCCAGGCTGAGGGAGCCATCACCGGGCGAGCGACCGTGGCGGGCAACCAGCAGCCACTGCCCGGAGTCGAGATCCTGGTGGATGGACGGGCGGGAGCGGTGAGCGATACCGGCGGCGCCTTCCGGATCCGTTCGGTGCGCGCGGGATGGCACCAGGTGTCGGCGCGGCTCATCGGCTACCGTGGGGTGGTTCTGGACAGCGTGCAGGTGCCGGGCGGAACCTCCGTGGCGGTGACATTCGCGCTGGAGGCCGGTACGCAGGAGCTCGAGCCCGTCGTGGTGAGCGCGCCTTACGACGCGGTCCTCGATCCGCTGGCCACCAGCACCGAGCAGAAGTTCACCGGCGTCGAGCTGCGGCAGCTCCCGGTAAGCAGCGTGGGGGAAGCGATCGCCCTTTCCGCCGGGGCCGTGGGGACCAGCTACCGCGGGGGCCGGCTCGGCGAGGAGTCGTTCATCCTCGATGGCCTCGGGGTCAAGAACCAGCTCGACGCTTCGAGTGGAGGACTCGGGCTGCAGGTGCCCCCCGACCTGCTGAGCGAGACGTCGCTCATCACCAACGGCTTTTCCGCCCGGTACGGCCAGGCGCTGTCGGGCCTGGTCAACGTGGTGACCCTCGACCCCGGCGACCGATGGGAAGGCCGTGCCGCCTACGAGAGCGACCGGCCGTTCGGCGGCGACCTGGACCGGGGCCTAGACCGGTTCATCGTCCGCGCGGGCGGTCCCGTCGTGGGGAAGGTCGGCGTGATCGGCGCGCTCGACGTGAACGGCCGAATGGACTTCGACGCCGTGAACGCCCCGAGCCCCGAGGATCCGGCGGACCCCCGCAACGCTACGCCCTACCCGCTTCCCCACAACAGCGCCGAGCAGTGGACCGGCGTCGGCAAGATCATGGTCCCGGTCGGCCAGCGGGTGACGGTGCGTGCCCTCGGACTGCACTCCGAGGACCAGCGCCTCCTCTACGATCCGGTCTACAAGTACGACCCGGACTTCGCTCCCGGGCAGCGGCTGCAGGGCAGCCTGCTGACCGGCCATGTGCAGTGGACCAGCGGGCCGCGGGCGCGGCATCCGCTCTCGGTGGACGTTCGGGGAAGCCGCTTCGTTCGCGAGTTTTTCCGGGGCGAGCTCGTGGAGCAGCCGGACTATGCTCTGGGCGCGCTGACCGGCTCACGCTTCCACTTCGTGGGCGAGGACCGGGCCAAGGCGCTCGATCCTTCCACCGCGCCGATCGCCGGGATGCTCCGGCCGAGCGAGAGCATCCGGAGTCCCTGGGGCGTTCCGGCATTCTTCTTCTCGGGTGGCTCCAAGGGGGATCTAGCCTACAACCGCTTCGGCGAGACGCGTCTCCAGGTCGATGCGCTGTATGGACTCCGGCGGGTAGACATCTACGTCGGGGCGCAGCACGTGGCGCAGCAGGTACGCAGCTATCAGCGGGTCCTCGGCTACCTGCCCGCCGGCGACACCATTCCGCTGCCCGCCCGCTCGGCCTTCAGTCCAGCCGCCACCTCCGCCTACGCCGAGGGCCAGATCCGGATCGAGGACATCGCGGTCAGTGCGGGCCTGCGCTACGACCAGTTCGCCCCCGGGAGCGACCTGCCGGGCGAGTCGCGCGGCGCGCGCAGCGAGCTGAGCCCGCGGTTCGCCGTCAGCACGGTGCTGCGTGGGGCGACGGTGGTGGCGAGCTTCGGCCGGTTCAACCAGGCGCCGGACTATCAGTTCCTGGTGGATGCCGCGTTCGACGATACCACCCGGACCGGGCGATTCCGACAGGGAAACCCCGACCTTGGGTTCGAGGAAGCCACCCAGTACGAGCTGAGCGTCCGGATCCGTCCCCGGCCCGGCATCGCGGTCCGGGTCGGCGCGTACCACAAGCGTCTCGACGGACTGGTGGCCTCGGTGCCGATCGGGGTCGATCCGGACAGCACCGTGTTCGGCAACGCCGACGCGGGCACCGTGCAGGGCGCCGAGGTGCTGGTGGAACGGGAGATGACCGACGGCATCGGGGTGCGGGTGGCCTACACCCTGCAGTCGGCGGAGGCGACGGCGACCGATCCGTTCCTCATCAGCCGGTTCATCACCGTCGATCCCAGTACCGGAGACACCATCGTTCCGGCCCGGGCGGAGTTCCCCCTCGACTTCGATCAGCGCCACACCGTCACCGCCATCCTGCGCGGGCGAGTGAACGACGGTGCCGGTCCAAGCGTGGGTCGGGTGCGGCCGCTGGCGGGCCTCGAGGGTGCCGTGATCTTTCGGCTGGCGAGCGGACTACCCTACTCCCGCACCGACAGCACGGGCGTGGTGCTCGTGGGCACACCCAACGGGGCGCGGCTGCCGAGTACGCGAACGCTGGATCTGCTGATCCGGCGGCCGATCCGGCTGGGGAGCACGCAGGGCGGCATTTATCTGGACGTCCGGAACCTGCTCAACCGCCAGAACATCGTGGCGGTGCGTCGGGACGTGGGGCAGCCGGCCCCTGACTCGGCCACGGTTCAGCGCAGCGCGGAGCAGGCCTACCAGGCCCACCCCGAGGCCATCCCCTACGAGTCGGCCCGCTATCGGGACTCGGCGGACCTGGACGGCAATGGATTCATCGAAGGGCGCGGGGAGCTGTTCCCGATGTATCTCGCGGCCGCGAGAGACTTCCTCCAGCCGGTCTTCGCCTACGGACCGCCTCGGCTCGCCCGGCTGGGGTTCGAGTTCGTGTTTTGAGCGGGGCGAAGGGCTAGGGCAGGCCGTCGTTTCCCGTGGCTGAGGGGTCGGCCGCCTCCATCACCTGCTTGAATCGGCGCAGATCGTCCGCCACCTGGGTATCGGGATCCTCTCCGAAGAGCCGGGCCACGCCGGCGCCGAGCCGGCCCGCGGGCGGATCGTACCGCAGAATCACCCGGACCAGCGTGACGTCACCGACGTCCGGCTCGAAGTGCACCGAGCCGGCGTGGTCCACCTCAGCCCCCGGCAGCGACCGCCAGGCCAGCAGCTGTCCCGGAATCTCGTTGTGGATCTCCGCGTCCCACTCGATCCGGGTGCCGGCGGGTCCGCGCGCGACCCAGTGGGAGCGGCGTTCGTCCAGCACCCGGACCGATTCCAGGTGGTCCATGAAGCGCGGCAGGTTCTCCAGCTGCCGCCAGAACCGATAGAGCTCGTCTGCCGGTCGTGCGATGCGCACCGTCTGCTCCACCCGGAATCCTTCCCCCCGGCCGATGCTCGCGACCGGACTCACCCGGTCGCCCGGCGCGGCGGAGTTGCGTCCGATCGCCTGGTTCACCGGGCAACGGCCCGTAACCGCGCGGCCCAGGAGGGCGCCGGCCAGCGGCAGCGCTACGCCCCGGAGTCCACCCCGAGCTCGCCGGACCGCGAAGGCGGCGAGCGCCGCCGCGGCAACGCCGGAGACCCACCGCTCGGCGGTCCCCACGTTGACACCCGCGTCCCGCTCGGGCGGGTGAAGATGCTTCCACTCCTCGGTCCGCCCGACGCCGTTGTACGTCACCGTCATGTCTGCTCCCGATCTCTGCCGCCGATGGCGGTCAGGCCGTACGCCCCTCCTCGGGCGCCAGCTGGTTGTACTCTCGCGCCGCCCGGTCACCCAGCCTGGTCAGCAGCGAGGGCGACAGTGGCGATTGACTCTCCGAGCCTCGCCGACGGCCGGTGTGGCCCGACGGCGCCGCGGGCAGGATGCGGCTGACGCCCGCGAGCACGCGCGCGGTCAGGTTCGGCGCCGCTGCCTGCGCGATCGCGGCCGCGCGGGCGGCGACAGGAAAGAGAACCTCCGCATCGCCTCGACGGGCCGCGGCCAGAATCCTGGTGGCGGCGGTCTCCGCGCTCACCGAAAGACCCGGCAGCGAGTCCGCGATGCTGAACCAGGCGTACTCGGCCCGGTGACGCCCGCGGAAGATCGCGTTGCGGGGGCTGCCGGTCCGCATGAGGCCCGGAACGGCGGTGGTCACCGCGACGCCGTCCGCCGCCAGCTCGGCTCGCAGCCCCTGGGACAATCCCATCGCCGCGAATTTGCTGGCGCTGTACGGCACCAGGTGTGGAACCCCGATCTTACCGCCGATGGACGTGATGTTGACGATGCGGCCGTCGCCGCGCGCCCGCATGGACGGCAGCACTTCGAGGGTGGGATAGAGAACGCCCCAGAAGTTGGTGGCCATCGCCTCCGCGTAGTCGGCCACCGCCATGGTCTCCGCCGGGCCCACCTCGATGACGCCGGCGTTGTTGATCAGCATGTCCACCGGACCGAGCCGCCGGACCACCTCCTCCACCATGCGGCGCACCGCCGCCGGGTCGGTCACGTCGCACTCGACGGTCACCACGGTGGCCCCGACTCGCCGCAGGGCCTCCGCCGCCCGCTGAAGCGCCTCGGAATCGCGCCCGCAGATGGCGATCCGGGCTCCGTCCGCGGCCGCCTCGCGGGCCAGCACCAGGCCGAGACCGCGGGAGCCGCCCGTCACTAGAACCGTGCGCCCGGCGAGCGAGGGCCAGCCCTCGCCCCGCATCCACCGGCTGCCCAACCACGCCGCGGCGGCCCACAGCGCGAGCCGGGGCAGCCTGCGCCGCCGCACGTCAGCCTTCCCGCGGCCGGGGGGGCTCCTCCTGGTCGTCTCCCCTCGGCTCGTTCAGGTCGAGCTCCTCCGGCGTCTGCTCGTTGTCGTCTTTGCGCTCGAGGGCGAAGCGGCGGCGCTCCTCCTCGTCCATGGTGGCGAACTCACGTCCCAGATTCTTGGCCATACAACTCACTCCTCGTGCCGGACTCCAGCAGCGACTTGAGCCGCCCCAGGTCCTGGTTCAGCTGGGCCCGCGGATCGGCGCCGAACAATTCGGCGACCGCGGCGCCGGCCTCCGTGGGCGGATTGTAGCAGAAGCGGAGATCGAGCCGGGTCCCGGTACCTTCGCGGGAGAACCGCACCGCGCCCGCGTTTTCCAGAACCGCGCCGGGCTCGCTGCGCCAGGCCAGCAGCGAATCCGGCGCTTCGACGGTGATCACGGCGTTCCATTCCAGCGCGCCATCCGGACCGTCCATCACCCAACGGCTCCGACCGGCCCCCAGGTCCTCGACCCGTCGAACCCGGGAAAGGAAGAGCGGGAAGTTCCGATAGTCGCGCCAGAAGGCGTAGACCTGCTCCACCGGCGCCTCGATCCGCAGCGTTTTCTGGATATCCACCGTGCGCCGACGCTCGACCGGAACGTCGGCGGCCGCGGGACCGCCCTTGAGCCGACGCAGAACCAGTCCCGCGGCGGCCGCGCGCGCGCCGAAGCCGACGACGCCGCGCCGGGTGAGCCCCCACACAGCGAGCATCAGGCCGATCGCCGCGGCCTGACCCAGCCTCGATCCGCGGGATGAGGCGTCCAGGTTCGCCGCCTCGAGACCACCGATATCCCCGGCCCGGGAGCCATAGTGCCCCGATGGCTGCCGGGCGGTACGCCAGTGCCCCAGCCCGCGGGATCGACCGTCGTCGCTCAGCTCGCTCAGGAGATCGCGAATCCATGCCGTGAGGCGACCGCGTCGAGCGGCGCCTTGGCGAGGGTCGAGGTAGTAGGTCATACCGGCTCCTACGGCCGTGCCGACCAGCAGGTCTCGGTGATGTCGGGACATGGTGAAATCTCTCGCGCGGCGTGCGCCCGGCCTGTGACCGCGCTCACATGTCGGTGCGCCGAGCGCGGGTGTACCTTGGAGGCACCATGACCGCCCCGCGCGAGGACTCCGGCAGCGGCACCTTCCGGCTCACCAGCTCGGCGTTCAGAGAGGGCGCGCGGATCCCCGCGGTTTACAGCTGCGACGGGAAGAACCAGTCGCCGCCGCTGGCCTGGACCGGCGTGCCGGTGAGCACTCGAAGCTTTGCCCTCATCGTCGACGATCCCGACGCGCCCAGGGGCACCTGGGTGCACTGGCTGCTGTGGAACCTCCCCGCCGACGCGTGCGAGCTTGGGCCCGGCGTGCCCACGGTACCCGAGCTCCCGTCCGGCGCTCGCCAGGGGCTCAACGGCGGCGGAGATCTCGGCTTCCAGGGGCCCTGCCCGCCCCCGGGCGGGCCGCACCGATACTTCTTTCGCCTGCTCGCGCTCGACATCTCACTCAGTCTGGCGCCCGGCGTGAACCGGCCGGACCTCGAGTCGGCCGTCGATGGCCATGTGCTGGGCCGCGCCGTGCTGATGGGAACCTGTCAGCGAGCGCGCGCGTGAGGCGCCTACCGGTCCTCCTCCTGGCGCTCGCCCCGGCCTGCCGCCCCGCGGCCCGAGGTCCCGAAGGCGTGCCTCTGCCGCCGCCGGCCGCGAGCGCGACCTTGATGGACAGCAGCGGCGCGCGCGTCGGCGTGGCGACGTTCAGCCTGGTGGAGGGCGGCGCTCGCCTTGGCGTGAGCGTCTCGGGGCTCAGCCCGGGGGAGCACGGCATCCACATCCACGAGCGGGGAGACTGCACCTCCCCGGACTTCAGCTCGGCCGGGGCGCATCTCAACCCTGCCGGGCGCCAGCACGGCCTGGAGAATCCGGCCGGCCCGCATGCGGGCGATCTGCCCAATCTGAAAGTCGAGGCCGACGGGTCGGCGGATACCATCTTCGCCGTCTCGCCGGACCTGCTCGCCGGAGGCGAAGGCCCGCTGTTCCAGCCCGGGGGCACTGCGGTGGTGGTGCACGCCGAGCAGGACGATCAGCACACCGACCCGAGCGGCGGTTCGGGCGCGCGGGTGGCGTGCGGCGTGGTGAAGCGCGACACCTGATCGCT
Source organism: Gemmatimonadales bacterium (assembly GCA_035278885.1). Lineage (GTDB taxonomy): Bacteria > Gemmatimonadota > Gemmatimonadetes > Gemmatimonadales > GWC2-71-9 > CAVVWJ01. The sequence goes on from DATEIR010000127.1 coordinate 91,071, forward strand.
CGCTCGATCCGCCGATGACGCTCCTCCGCCTCACCGCGAACGGCCTCTACTGTGAGGCGGGGGACTTCTACGTCGACCCCTGGGGCTCGGTGGACCGCGCCGTGGTCACCCACGCGCACGGCGACCACGTGGCCTGGGGCTGCCATCACTATCTCACCAGCCTCGAAGGCGAGGGCGTCCTGCGGGCGCGTCTTGCCGACGACGCACCGATTCAGGCCGCACCCTACGGCCGGATTTTCGATCTCAAGGGCGTGCGGGTTTCGCTCCACCCCGCGGGGCACATCCTGGGCTCGAGCCAGGTTCGCCTGGAGCATCGAGGCGAGGTCTGGGTCGTCTCCGGCGACTACAAGACCGATCCCGATCCCACCTGCACGCCCTACGAGCCCGTCCGCTGCCACACCTTCGTCACCGAGTCCACCTTCGGTCTGCCGATCTACCGCTGGCCACCCCAGGCCGAGGTGCTGCACGACGTGAATCGCTGGTGGCGCTCGAACCAGGACGCGGGGCGCACGACGCTGCTCTACGGATACGCGCTCGGCAAGGCACAGCGGCTCCTGGCGGGACTCGATCCTTCCATCGGACCTATTCTCACCCACGGCGCGGTGGAGCGGATGACCGCCGTCTATCGCGCCGCAGGCGTTCTCCTGCCGCCGACGACCCATGCGGCGGCGATGGAGCGCGGCGACCGCGGACGCGCGATCGTCATCGCCCCGCCCTCGGCGGACGGCTCGACCTGGGTCCGCCGCTTCGGCGAGCACGCCACCGGCTTCGCCTCGGGATGGATGCTGGTGCGGGGAACGCGGCGCCGGCGCTCGCTCGACCGGGGGTTCGCGCTGTCGGACCACGTCGACTGGCCCAGCCTCATGGCCGCGATCGATGCCACCGGCGCCGACCGGATCTGGGTCACCCACGGCTTCACCGGGCCGGTGGTGCGCTGGCTCCGCGAGCTCGGGCGCGATGCGATCGCCGTCGAGACCAGGTTCGAGGGCGAGCGCGCCGACCTCGCCCTGCCGGAGCCCGGCGTGGATGCGACCGAGGCCGAATGAGATCCTTCGCTCATCTTTACGCCGCGCTGGACGAGACCACCGCGACGAACGAAAAGGTGGCGGCGCTGGTGGAGTATTTCCGCACCGCTCCGGCGGAGGACGCCGCGTGGGCGGTGCACTTTCTCACCGGTCGCAGGCCCAAGCGCCTGGTATCGGCGCCGGACCTCCGCCTCTGGGCGGCCGAGGAGGCCGGGGTGCCGGAGTGGCTCTTCGAGGAGAGTTACCAGGCGGTGGGCGACCTGGCCGAGACGATCACCCTCCTGCTGCCGGATCGGGCCGGGAACGGCGAGGAGCGCCCGCTGGCCTGGTGGGTGGAAGAGCGGCTGCTGCCGCTCCGGGGCCAGGACCCGGCCGTCCAGCGTGAGGAGATGGTGCGCGCCTGGCGGGAGCTGGCTCGGCGGGAGCGGTTCGTGTGGAACAAGCTCATCACCGGCGCCTTCCGCGTAGGCGCCTCCACCCGGCTGGTGGAGCGCGCGCTGGCGCAGGCGAGCGGGGTGGACGAGGGGGCCATTGCCCATCGGCTCATGGGCGGCTGGGAACCGACGCCGGAGTTCTTTCGGCGGCTGGTCTCGATCGACGTCTCCGACGCCGACGTCAGCCGTCCATTCCCCTTCTACCTCGCGTACTCGCTGGAGGCGGCTCCCGAAACGCTGGGCGATCCTGCCGAATGGCTGGCCGAGTGGAAGTGGGACGGCATCCGCGCCCAGCTGATCCGGCGGGCGGGACGGACGTTCCTGTGGTCCCGCGGCGAGGAGCTCCTGAGCGGCCGGTTTCCGGAGGTGGAGGAGGCCGCCGCGCTCCTCCCCGACGGAACGGTGTTGGACGGTGAGCTGCTCCCCTGGATCGGGGACGCGCCCCTGCCGTTCGCCCAGCTGCAGCGCCGCATCGGGCGCAAGAGCCTGAGCCGGAAAATTTTGAGTGAAGTGCCGGTGGTGCTCGTCGCGTACGACCTGCTGGAGGAGGCGGGGGAGGACCTGCGGCCGCTCGCCCTGAGTGAGCGACGGGGTCGGCTGCTGGCTCTGCTCGCGCGCACGCCGTCGGCGGGTCGCCTGGTGCTCTCGCCGTCGGTGGAGCTGCCGGCCTGGGCGGCGGCGACCGAGGCTCGCCACCGCGCGCGCGACGTCGGAGCCGAGGGCCTGATGCTCAAGCGGCGAGCTTCGGGCTACGGCGTCGGACGCCGGCGGGGCGACTGGTATAAGTGGAAGGTCGAGCCCTACAGCGTGGATGCCGTGCTGATGTACGCCCAGCCCGGAAGTGGCCGACGGGCCGGCCTCTTCACCGATTACACCTTCGGTGTCTGGGACGGCGAACAGCTGGTAGCCTTCGCCAAAGCGTACTCCGGGCTCACCGACGGCGAAATCCGCAAGGTGGACGCCTTCGTCCGCCGCAACACGCTGGAGAAGCACGGCCCCGTGCGGGTGGTCAAGCCCGAGCTGGTCTTCGAGCTCGCGTTCGAGGGCATTCAGCGCTCCACTCGGCACAAATCCGGGGTCGCGGTGCGCTTCCCCCGGATGATCCGCTGGCGGACGGACAAGCCGGCTTCCCAGGCCGACACGCTCGCGATGGTGCGCGGGATGCTGGCCGACTAGGTGCCCTGCCCCGCCTTCCCGGACAGCGCCAGACCTTCCCAGGTGTAATCGCCGATCACCGCGCCATTCGCGTGCAGCTCCAGGACCGGGGCGAGCGCATGGTTGAGGTAGTCGCCGTACGCGGAGTAGATCCGCTTGAGGTGGTATTCGACCGTGGACGCGCTGGTGAACCCTGGCCCCATCGTCAGCACCACCCTCCCGGGGCGTACCTCGGCGTAGCCCGTCACGATACCGAGCCGCGCGGCATCTCCGATCGCCTGGCGGAATCCGACGTGGCGGGCGAGCCGAGCCGCGGCGGAATCCGCCGCCGAGGGGACGGAGTCGTTGGTGGTCGCGGAGACGGCGGCGGAGTCCACCGGAGCGGCCGCGGCGCTTGCGCCCGTACTCGACCCCGCGCAGGCGGCGACAAGAGGCAGCAAGCCGAGAGCGGCCACACGCATGAGGGAAGCCGGCATGACGAGGCTCGAGCTGAAGGGAGGAGTGAGCGATGCTTCTCTAGTGTACGGGCCGCCGCCGAGCGCCGCTACGGACAAACTTTGCACAGCGGTGCTGCAACGGCGTGCATTGGTGAGGGTTAGTTTGCCCCTATGCCCTGCTTCCTCTGCTCCACCTGCGGCACCCAGTATCCCGAGCGCGAGGCACCTCCGGACACCTGCGTCATCTGCGCCGAGGAGCGGCAGTACATCGGATGGCAAGGGCAGCGCTGGATCACACCCCGGGAGCTGCGGGACGAGCATCGGGCACGCATCGAGCCGGAGGGAGCGGGGCTCCTTGGCTTGGGGAGTCGCCCGGACTTCGCCATCGGCCAGCGCGCCCTTCACCTCACGACCTCGTCCGGTGGGATTCTGTGGGACTGCGCGGCGTTACTCGACGAGACTGCGCTCCAGGCACTGCAGAAGCGCGGCGGAGTCCGTGCGATCGCCATCTCCCATCCCCACTTCTACACGACGATGGTCGATTGGAGCCGGGCACTGGGCCAGGTGCCGATCTATCTCAATGCGCTCGATCGCCAGTGGGTCGTGCGGGACGACCCGGCCATCGTCTACTGGGACGGCCCGGCGCTGGAGCTGGCGCCCGGCGTCACCCTGATCCACTGCGGCGGCCACTTCGCCGGAAGCACGGTCCTGCACTGGGCCGACGGTGCCGACGGGCTCGGCGCGCTGCTGACCGGCGATACCATCATGGTCAACATGGATCGCCGCACCGTGAGCTTCATGTACAGCTATCCCAATTTGATCCCGCTGGGTCCGGACGCGGTGGACCGGATTCTGACCGCGGTCGAGCCGTTCGAGTTCGAGCAGATCTACGGCGGCTGGTTCGGCAGGAACATCCGCGAGGGCGGCAAGGCCGCCCTGCGCTATTCGGCGCGCCGGTACCATCGCGCGATCACGCCGCGTGGCTGACGGACCGGACGAGCCGCGGCGCCGAGGCGGATCC